>NZ_JBSHKH010000041.1:0-63213 GCF_053643595.1 Streptomyces sp. NPDC055506
GAGCGGTGGTGCGTGAAGCCGGATGTCGAAGATCTTCGCGGAGCCACCACAAAGTGGGATGGCTTGCACGGGGTTGCGCCCCAGGTACGTGAGAAATCGTGAGATGTGGGAGCGTGAGTCGGGTGAGTGAGAGTACGACCAACACCCTTCAATACCGCTTTGACGGGCCAGAAGACGCGCCCGTCCTGATCCTGGGCCCGTCCCTCGGCACCACCTGGCACATGTGGGACCGCCAGATCCCCGAGTTGATCAAGCACTGGCGTGTCTTCCGGTTCGACCTGCCGGGGCACGGCGGCGCTCCCGCGTACCCGGCGGGCTCGGTCAACGACCTCACCACACGGCTGCTGACCACGCTCGAAGGCCTCGGCGTGCAGCGCTTCGGCTACGCGGGCTGCGCGCTCGGCGGTGCGGTCGGCATCGAACTGGCGCTGCGCCACCCCGAGCGGCTCGCCTCCCTGGCGCTGATCGCGGCCTCGCCCCGCTTCGGCACGGCCGACGAGTTCCGTCAGAGAGGCGTGATCGTCCGCACGAACGGCCTCGACCCCATCGCCCGCACCTCGCCCGAGCGCTGGTTCACCGGCGGGTTCGCCGCCGCGCAGCCCGCGATCACCGAGTGGGCCGTGCAGATGGTGCGCACCACCGACCCCGGCTGCTACATCGCCGCCTGCGAGGCGCTCGCCTCGTTCGACGTCCGGGCCGAACTGGCCCGCGTCGGCGTGCCCACCCTGGTGCTCGTCGGCTCGGACGACCAGGTCACCGGCCCCGCCGAGGCCCGCACCCTGGTCGCCGGCATCCCGGACGCCCGCCTCGCCGTCGTCCCCGGCGCCTCCCACCTGGTGCCGGTGGAGCAGCCCGCCGCGGTCACCGACCTCCTGGTGCGGCACTTCTCCACCGCCTGGCAGCCGGCCTTCGACACCTCCACGGGCCATACGGCCCTGCCCGCGGCCGCCGTCAAGCCGGCCCTGTCCCCGGTCCCGCCGCAGACCCTCCAGACCGGGCCCGTCGCCGAGATCGCCCCGGTGGCGGCGCCTTCGGCGCAGGGGCGGCCCGACCCCTACGACGCCGGGATCAAGGTCCGCCGCGAGGTGCTGGGCGACGCGCACGTCGACCGGGCGCTGGCGCAGGCCGACGATTTCTCCGGGGACTTCCAGGAGTTCATCACCCGCTACGCCTGGGGCGAGATCTGGGACCGCCCCGGCCTCGACCGGCGCACCCGCAGCTGCGTCACCCTCACCGCCCTGGTCGCCGGCGGCCACCTGGACGAGCTGGCCTTCCACATCCGGGCCGCCCTGCGCAACGGCCTCACCCCGGGCGAGATCAAGGAAGTGCTGCTCCAGGCGGCCGTCTACTGCGGCGTACCGGCCGCGAACAGCGCGTTCAAGGTCGCCCAGCAGGTCATCCGCGAGGAGACCACGCCCCAGGAGTGAGGGCCCGGGAGAGCCCGGGAGGCAGGATGGAGTCATGAAGCTCACGAAGATGTCGCACGCCTGCGTCCGCCTCGAGAAGGACGGCCGGACCCTCGTCCTCGACCCCGGCGGGTTCAGCGAGGAGGACGCCGCGCTCGGCGCGGACGCGATCCTCGTCACCCACGAGCACCCCGACCACTTCGACGAGTTCCGGCTGCGCGCCGCGATGGAGAGCAATCCGGCCGCGCGGATCTGGACCCTCAGGTCCGTCGCCGAGACGATCTCCTCGGCGTTCCCGGGCCGTGTGCACACCGTCGGCCACGGCGACACGTTCACGGCCGCCGGCTTCGACGTCCAGGTCCACGGCGAACTCCACGCGGTGATCCACCCGGACATCCCGCGCATCACCAACGTCGGCTATCTCGTCGACGGCGGCAAGGTCTTCCACCCCGGTGACGCCCTCACGGTCCCCGACCACCCGGTGGAGACCCTGATGCTCCCGGTCATGGCCCCGTGGAGCAAGATCTCCGAGGTCATCGACTACGTCCGGGAGCTCGGCCCGCAGCGTGCCTACGACATTCACGACGCCTACCTCACCGACCTCGCCCGCCCGATCTACGACCACCAGATCGGCGGCCTGGGCGGGGCCGAGCACCTGCGGCTCACCCCCGGGGCGTCGGCCGACCTCTGAGGCCCGGACGGCGTTGTCAGACCCTCCGGGTAGGTTGTGGGACATGCGCATCGCGACCTGGAACGTGAACTCGATCACCGCCCGCCTGCCGAGGCTCCTGGCCTGGCTGGAGAGCAGCGGCACGGACGTGCTGTGCCTCCAGGAGGCCAAGGTCGGCGAGGAGCAGTTCCCCGCTGAGCAGCTGCGCGAGCTGGGCTACGAGTCGGCGGTCCACGCGACCGGCCGGTGGAACGGCGTGGCGGTGCTCTCCCGCGTCGGCATCGAGGACGTCGTCAAGGGCCTGCCCGGCGACCCTGGGTTCGACGGCTCGGTGGAGCCCCGCGCCATCTCGGCGACCTGCGGCCCGCTCCGCGTCTGGTCGGTCTACGTGCCGAACGGCCGCGAGGTGGACCACCCGCACTACGCCTACAAGCTCCAGTGGTTCGAGGCCCTCAAGGCCGCCGTCGCGGGCGACGCGGCCGGCAGCCGCCCCTTCGCGGTGATGGGCGACTACAACGTGGCGCCGACGGACGACGACGTCTACGACCGTGCGGCCTTCGAGGGCGCCACCCATGTCACCCCCGCCGAGCGCGCCGCCCTCGCATCCCTGCGCGAGGCGGGCCTGTCCGACGTGGTCCCGCGGCCCCTGAAGTACGAGCACCCGTTCACGTACTGGGACTACCGCCAGCTCTGCTTCCCGAAGAACCGCGGCATGCGCATCGACCTGGTGTACGCCAACGCGCCGTTCACCCAGGCGGTCAAGGACGCCTACGTGGACCGCGAGGAGCGCAAGGGCAAGGGCGCGTCGGACCACGCCCCGGTCGTGGTCGACCTGGACGTGTAGCCCACAGCGGCCGCGAACCCACCGCTCACAGCGGCCGCGAACGCACCGCTCACAGCAGCCGCAGGTCCACCGACTCCGCCAGCGCCGCCAGCCCCGCATCCCCGGGATGCAGGTGGTCGCCGCTGTCGTACACGGGCAGGATCCGCGCGGGGTCGGCCGGGTCGCGTACGACGGCGTCGAAGTCGAGCACCCCGTCGAAGACGCCCCCCTCGCGGATCCACTCGTTCACCTCGACCCGCTCGGCGTCGACGGCCGCCGTGCACCGTGTCTCGCCCTCGCACGGCAGGATCGTCGCCGCGAGCATCCTGAGCCCCCGGGCCCGCCCGCGCTCCGCCAGCTCCCGCAGCCCCGCGATCACCTGCTCCGCCGAGGTGCCCCAGCGCACGTCGTTGACGCCCTCGAAGACGATCGCCGTACGGGCCGACGGCTGGGCGAGGACGTCCCGGTCGAACCGGTGCAGGGCACTCACCCCGGCCGTGTCCGTGGACACCCCGTCGCCGGGATACCGGTCGGTGACCACCCGGTTGCCCGAGACGCCCTGGTTCAGCACCCCGTAGCGCGGCACGGCGCTCTGCCGCAGCAGCCGGCCGGCCAGCACGTTCGGCCACCGCCGGTTCGCGTCCACCGTGGACTTGTCGCCGTCGGTGATCGAGTCACCGAGCAGCACCAGGGACCCGGGTCCGCCGCCCACGTCGACCCCGGCGAGCAGCGGCCAGCTGGTGATCACCGAGGTGTAAGCGACGGCGGTACCGTCCGCCGAGTGGTCGCCGGGCTCGCTGACGTACGACCGCTGCTGCGCGAGCCGGTGCAGGGGCGCTGCCGGCACCGGGCCGGGCAGATGGAAGCTGACCAGCAGATCGGCGTCGGCCGGCACCGCGAAGCCCAGCGGATCGCTGTACGCCTGGGCGCCGGCCGGGATCTCCACGTTTTCCTCACCACCGAAGGACAGCGGCACCGGCGTCCCGCGTGCCGCCGCGCCCGAGGCCCGCACGGCGACCGTCGCGCCGCCGATCCGTACCGGAGTCGCCGCGAAGGTGTTGTCGAATCGCATCCGCACCCGGGTGCCGCCCGCCGAGGTGTGCACCACCAGCCGCAGCGTCCGGTCCGTCCAGGGCCCCACGGCGGCGTAGCCGCCCGTCGCCGTCGTCCAGCTGCCGGTCCAGCCCTGTGTGGCGGTCCGCACCGACAGCGCGAAGACATGCAGCCCGGCGGCGCGCGGCAGCCGGACCGAGGCGAGCTCGCGCCCCGGCGTCAGCGGCACCGTCACGACGTACAGGCGGGCCTGCTCGGCGAGTTGCCCGCCGGGCGTGTTGATGTGCGGCAGTGCCACGGCCTTCGTGGCGAGCGGCCCGGTGCGCCAGTCGGGCGCGGCCAGCCGGTATCCGGAGCGGGTGCCGTTCGCGTACACGATCGTGCCCGGGCCGCCCGCCTCCGTGCCGGCGGTGCCCGCCACCAGGAAGGCGAGGGCGTCGCCGCGCCCCGTGACGCGGACGTCCTGACCGGCGGCACGGACGTTGTCGGGCTCGCCCGGCTGCCGCCGCGGCCAGGTCAGCCGGGCTCCCTGGACGGTCAGGGTGCGCCCGGGTGCCCAGCCCGCGGCCGTGAGGTCCCGCGCCGACAGAGAGGCGCCGGCGCCGTCGAAGTCGGCCGCCGCGGGCCGGCTGTCGTCGCTGACGGCGATGTTGTCGAACAGCCGCTCAAGCGGCACCGGCGCGGCCCGTCCCTCCTCGACCGCCTGCGCCGGCACCGCCGGCGCCGCCGACAACAAGGACCCGCACAGGGTCAGGACGACCAGGACCCCCCGGACACATCGGCGCACGGCCGACTCCTCCCGCTCATCGACACACGACGCGACAACACCAAACGCAGGGACGGAACAGAAGACACCACGAACGCCGAGACGCAAGACGCACGGTGAAGCTAGGGAGACAACAGGGACTCGTCAACGCGCCATGCGCGAACTCGGCGTGAACTCGACCGTCATCGACGGCCCGCGCGCCTGTGGTGCGTACGGCGGTACGAATGACACGCTGGACGTATGAACATCCCTTTCCTGGGCAACCGGCGCCAGAAGGTCGGGTTCCCCGACCCCGCGGGCATCGCGGATCTGCTCGCCGAGTGCGAACTGCTCCGCTCCCAGGCGTCCCGGGCGGGGGTCCGGCTGGACGACTCGGCGGCCTCGCTCGAGGCGCTGGACCAGCTGCTGCCGCGCTGGCGGGACGACGAGGAGACCCTGGCCTGGCTCGGCAACGACGCGGGTCTCTATCTGGGCACCGTCATCGTGCGCACCGTGCCGGGAGCCGCCTGGGAGATCAGGTCCGACGGGCAGCCCGTCGTGCGGCTCACGTCCGGCAGGGAGTTCGACGTCGTGGACTCCGGGCACGAGTGGGCCGCGTACGGCGTGCCCGAGCTGTCGCAGCTCTACGCGGAAGTCGCGGAGGCGTGAGGCCCATGAGCGTACCCTTTGAGCCAAAGTGCGATGTAAATACGGCTAATGATCGAAAAGTGCGTGTCGCCCGACAAGTCCGATCTTGCCTGGATACGTTGCGGCAACCACCACACAGCTGAGAGTGAGTAGGGCTGAGTATGGCCGTAGATCCGCTGATCGAGCTGCGTGACGTCAACAAGCACTTCGGTGAGCTGCATGTCCTGCGGGACATCAACCTCACCGTCGGCAGGGGGGAGGTGGTCGTGGTCATCGGCCCCTCGGGGTCGGGAAAGTCGACACTGTGCCGGGCGATCAACCGGCTGGAGACCATCGAGTCGGGGTCGATCGTCCTCGACGGCCAGCCGCTGCCCGAGGAGGGCAAGCCCCTGGCCCGGCTGCGCGCCGACGTCGGCATGGTCTTTCAGGCGTTCAACCTCTTCGCCCACAAGACCGTCCTGCAGAACCTCTCCCTGGGGCAGGTCAAGGTGCGCGGGCGCAAGAAGGAGGACGCCGACAAGCGCTCCCGGGAACTCCTCGACCGGGTCGGCGTGGCCGACCAGGCGGACAAGTACCCGGCGCAGCTCTCCGGCGGTCAGCAGCAGCGCGTGGCCATCGCCCGTGCCCTGGCCATGGAACCCAAGGCGATGCTCTTCGACGAGCCGACCTCGGCCCTCGACCCGGAGATGATCAACGAGGTGCTGGAGGTCATGAAGCAACTGGCCCGCGACGGCATGACCATGATCGTCGTCACGCACGAGATGGGCTTCGCCCGCTCGGCCGCCAACCGTGTCGTCTTCATGTCCGACGGCGGAATCGTCGAGGACCGCACCCCCGACGAGTTCTTCACCAACCCCGCCAGCGACCGCGCCAAGGACTTCCTCTCCAAGATCCTCAAGCACTGAACGGGCAGGCACCGGACGGCTCATCGGATCGGACCTCGACTACGATGTGCCCTTCATCCCTGTCGGAGAGGGGGACTTCGCCGAAGCCCGCCGATCCCGCCGGGGGGTGAACAGACCGCCGGCCCGGTCCGCGGGGCGTTCCCGCCGGGTGCGGCCCCCACGGCCCTTGTGGCCACGGGGGCGGCGGTTCACATCGGCCAGGCCCGTCCGGCGGCAGCCGGAGATCACTGCTCGCGCAGCGGGACCGACACGTACGACGGGTCGTTCGCAGGCGAGGAGAAGGTCAGCTGCGCGCCGGACGGGTTGTGCTCGATGTAGAGCGGGTCGACCGTGTCGACGACCAGGGCGAGGCGATGCCCCGCCGGGACGTCGTAGGCCGTGGAGTACAGCTCCAGGTCGACGCCGAACGGCTTTCCGGGGGTGCGCCCGTGGAAGGTGTACGGCGCGTTGGAGACCAGCTTGCCGAGGCCGAGCGGCCCCACGTCGTAGAGATAGGCGACGAGGGTGCCGCTCTCCTTGGTCGGGGTGAGGGTCGTGTGCAACTTCGCGGTGCCGCGCACCTGTTGGGCCGTGGCGTACTTCTCCGATTGCCAGACGGCGGCCCAGCGGCGGGGGAGCAGCGGGATCGAGGCCATCGGGGGCAGCTGGGCCACCTGGTCGAGGATGCTGGACAGGAAGACGACTCCGCCGTCCGCTCCCGAGTTCACGTTCGCGCGGATCGTGGTCGTGCCCCCGAGGGCGATCTTCCGTTCGGTCGCGGCGACCGACTTCCAGTCCGGGTAGCCCTCGTAGCCGCCCGAGGAACGGGACTTGAGCTGGACGGGCTGCTCACGGTCGATGCCGTTGTCCTCGCCCCTGAGGTAGTGGTCGAGCCAGCGCGTGGTGTCCTTCCACACGTCGTTGGGCAGCCCGAACAGGCCGGTCATCTCGGCCGTCGCGTGGTCTCCCGGCCGCATCTCCAGCCGCTTCGGGCCGGTCAGCTTCTCGTAGAAGTCGGCGTACTGGTTGGGCGGGAAGACCGAGTCGCCCCAGGCGTTGGCGAGCATGATCGCCGCGCCGTTCTTGTTGATCTGGTCGACATAGCTAGCAGCGGAACGTTTCTTCCCCCAGGCGATCAGCTCCGGCTCCTTCGCCAGGTTGGAGGCGTAGAAGTCGTTGAACGTCTGCCGGAGTTCGGGGCTCTGCCGGCCCGTGACGATGCTCGCGCCGTCCAGCAGGGCGGCGGCCTGGAGGTGCTGGGTGCGCCCGGCGTAGATCGAGCCGATCAGGTCCGCCCAGCCGCTCAGCGAGGCGACCGCCTTGACGCGCTTGTCCTGTGCGGCGGTGAGCAGGCTGATACCGGCGCCGTAGGAGACGCCCGCCATGCCGATGTGCCCGGCGTCCGAGGGGGTGTTCGCGATCGCCCAGTCGATGACCTTCGACGCGTCGGCGATGTCGGGTGGGCCCGCGACTTCTATCTCGCCGCCCGACTGCCAGAAGCCGCGCACGTTGTACGTGACCACGACGTACCCGGAGTCGGCGAGTTTCTGCGCCTGGGCCAGATACTCGATCTGGGGCAGACCCCAGCTCGTGGGCATGACGAGCAGCGGGTAGCGGTGTCTGCCGTCGGATCCGGCCGGGGTGACGACGTTGGCCTTGAGGACGGTGCCGCCGTCGCCGGTGATGTCGACGAAGCGGACGGGGTTCGGCGCCGCCTGCGCGGTGGGGGCGAGTCCGAGGGCTGTGCCGGCGACCAGGGTCGCCGAGACGGCGCCTACGGCGGTGGTGCGCAGGGCCTTGCGGTGGGATCCCACGGGTCACTCCTCACTCGTGTAAGTGCAAAGTGACCAGACGGTAACCTCGGCCCCTTACCAGTGGTAACCCGTCGGTAAGTTACGTGCCAGTAACGATTGTTGAGAGGTGGAGGACTTCAGGGGGCCCGGTGGCTGTTGCGTGGATTCGCGGCGGCGGGGAGCGGCGTCTGCGCCGCCCGGGTCACGTCCTCCACGAGTTCGACGACGTCCGGCCCGTACGCCTGCGAGTTGATCACCTTCAGCAGCAGCGCGAAGGAGCTGTTGCCGTACTTGCGGGCCAGTTTCTCGTGATTGCGGGCGAGGTAACGGGTGGTGGCCTGGTTGGTGATCGAGGTCTGGCCGCAGAAGAGATAGACGGGCCGGGTGTTCTGGCTGCGCTCGGCGGTCAGCCGGGCGAGCAGCGCGTACTCCTCCTTGCCGTTGTCCACGCGGTAGCGCTCGGAGCCGATCTGGAACGACCCCCGGTCCGGCCCCGGTTCGGAGTCCATGTTCACCCGCACCCCGGGGAGCAGGGAGGACAGATGGGCCGCCATACGGCGGTTGGAGGCAGGGCCGCCGACACAGAACTCCGTCCGCTCGCCGAAGCCCTGACGTGCCGTGTCGTGCGGCAATATCTGGGCATGGGCGTTGCAGTCCTTGATCAGCGCGGCGAGTTCCAGGAGCGCGAACACGTCGTAGCGCATCACGGCGAACTCGGGTCCCCCGGCGCCCCGGTTCACCACCAGCAGCGATTCGGAGTTGTCGGGCAGCCCGAAGAAGGTCTGCTTCCGGCGGAGCCTGCGCTTCCACAGGTAGGTGCGGGCCACCCAGCCCAGCCCGGCGCTGATACCCGCCGCGACCACACCCAGAACGATGTTGCGCACGTCGTCATTCATGGGCGCGCATGGTAGCGGGCCCGACGCACCGGTGTTCGACGCCTGCCTGACGCGACCATGGCCATGAATTAAGCTGCGCGGACGGCCTTTGACTGGAGGTGCGGATGCGTCGCCCTGTCGCACGGAATCTGACGGTCCTGGCGGTTTCGGCCGCCGTGGTGATGTCGGTGGGGGCGACGGCGCCACCCGCCGCGCAGACCACCGGCAGTGAGAAAACCCCCCTGGCCGTCGGCTACGGCGGCGCGGTCTCCAGCGTCGACCCGGACGCCTCGGCCGCCGGGATCGAGGTCCTGCGCAAGGGCGGCAACGCCGTCGACGCTGCCGTCGCCACGGCCGCCGCGCTCGGCGTCACCGAGCCCTACTCCGCCGGCATCGGCGGGGGCGGCTACTTCGTCTACTACGACGCCAAGTCCCGTACGGTGCGCACCATCGACGGCCGCGAGACCGCTCCGCTGTCCGCCGACAAGAACCTGTTCACCGAGAACGGCAAGCCCATCCCGTTCGCCGAAGCCGTCAGCAGCGGCCTGAGCGTCGGCACGCCCGGCACGCCCGCCACCTGGCAGACGGCACTGGACCAGTGGGGCAGCAAGCGGCTCGCGAGCGTCCTGAAGCCGGCCGAGCGGCTGGCGCGCGACGGTTTCACGGTCGACGAGACCTTCCGCTCGCAGACGGCGTCCAACGAGACCCGCTTCCGCTACTTCCCGGACACCGCCGAGCTGTTCCTGCCGGGCGGCCGGCTCCCCGTGGTCGGCTCCACCTTCAAGAACCCCGACCTCGCCCGCACCTACGCGGAGCTGGGGAGCAAGGGTGTCGGCGCGCTCTACCGCGGCGGCCTCGGCCGGGAGATCGTCGACACCGTCAACAAGCCGCCCGTCGACCCGGCCTCCGGCTGGAACGCCCGGTCCGGCGACCTGTCGGCGAAGGACCTGGCCGCCTACCGCACCAAGCTCCAGGCACCCACCAGGACCTCCTACCGCGGCCTCGGCGTCTACTCCATGGCGCCGTCGTCCTCCGGCGGTACGACGGTCGGTGAGGCGCTCAACATCCTGGAGCGGACCGACCTGTCGAAGGCGAGCAAGGCGAAGTACCTGCACCGCTTCATCGAGGCGAGCCGGATCGCGTTCGCGGACCGGGGGCGGTGGGTGGGCGACCCCGCCTTCGAGGACGTGCCGACGAAGGAGCTGTTGTCGCAGCGGTTCGCCGACTCCCGCGAGTGCCTGATCAAGGACGACGCGGTGCTCACGAGTCCCGTGGCGCCGGGCGATCCGCGCAACCCCGCGCGCTGTGGCTCGGCCGGCAAGGCCGCTCCGACGACGTACGAGGGCGACAGCACCACGCACCTGACGGCGGCCGACAAGTGGGGGAACGTCGTCGCCTACACGCTCACCATCGAGCAGACAGGCGGCAGCGGGATCACCGTGCCGGGGCGGGGATTCATCCTCAACAACGAGCTGACGGACTTCTCCTTCACGCCGGCGAACCCCGCCGTGCACGACCCGAATCTGCCGGGGCCGGGGAAGCGGCCGCGGTCTTCCATCTCGCCGACGATCGTGCTCGACCGGCACGACAAGCCCGTGGTGGCGCTGGGGTCGCCGGGTGGGGCGACGATCATCACAACCGTCCTGCAGACGCTGACCGGGTTTGTCGACCGGGGGTTGCCGCTGGTCGATGCGATCGCGGCCCCTCGGGCCAGTCAGCGGAATGCCGCGCAGACCGAGCTGGAGCCGGGGTTGTACGACAACGCCGAGTTGAGGAAGCAACTCGAGGCGATCGGGCATTCCTTCAAGGTCAACCCTGAGATCGGTGCGGCTACGGGTGTTCAGCGGCTGCCGGGTGGGAAGTGGCTGGCAGCCGCTGAGACCGTACGGCGGGGTGGGGGATCGGCGATGGTGGTGCGGCCTGTGCGCTGAGTTGCCGGATGCGGGTGCGTGGGGGCTGGTCGCGCAGTTCCCCGCGCCCCTTAAGAGGGCGTTTCCGAACCCTGTGTCTTGAAGGCCAAGTGGCCGTCCTCCACATCCACCGTCACCCGGCCGTTCTCCTCCACCCGGCCGTCCAGCAAGAGCCGGGACAGTTCGTTGTCCACCTCGCGCTGGATCGTGCGGCGCAACGGGCGGGCGCCGTACTCCGGCTGGTAGCCGTGGTCGGCCAGCCACTCCACCGCACGGTCGGTGAAGGTCACCGTGATGCCCTTGTCCCGGACGAGGGAACGGGTGCGGTCCAGCAGGAGGTTGGTGATCCGGCGCAGCTCTTCCGTGGTGAGCTGGCGGAAGACGACGATCTCGTCGATGCGGTTGAGGAACTCGGGGCGGAAGTGCTCGCGCAGCGGGCGCAGGATCTGCTCGCGGCGGGCCTCCTCGTCCGCGTCGGCGCCGCCCGCCGCGAAGCCCGTCGTGGCGCCCCGGCGGGTGATCGCCTCGGAGCCGAGGTTGCTCGTCATCACGATGACCGTGTTGGTGAAGTCCACCGTGCGGCCCTGGGAGTCGGTCAGCCGACCGTCGTCGAGGACCTGGAGCAGGATGTTGAAGACGTCCGGGTGCGCCTTCTCCACCTCGTCGAGGAGGAGCAGCGAGTACGGGTGGCGGCGGACGACCTCGGTGAGCTGGCCGGCCTCCTCGTGGCCGACGTAACCGGGCGGGGCGCCGATCAGGCGGCTGACGGTGTGCCGCTCCTGGTACTCGCTCATGTCGAGGCGGACCATGCGGTCCTCGCTGCCGAACAGCGCCTCGGCGAGCGCCCGGGCCAGTTCGGTCTTGCCGACCCCGGTCGGGCCGAGGAAGAGGAAGCTGCCGATCGGCCGGTCCGGGCTGGCCAGACCGGCCCGGGAGCGCAGCACCGCGTCGGAGACGACCCGCACGGCCTCGTCCTGGCCGACCACGCGCTGGTGCAGATGCTCCTCCAGGCCCAGCAGCCGGTCCTTCTCCTCCTGGGTGAGGCTGCTGACCGGGATGCCGGTCTGGCGGGACACCACCTCGGCGATCGACTCGGCCTCGACGACGAGGTCCTGACCCTCGTCGATCTCGCTGTCGCCGCCGGCCTGGGCGATCCGCTGCTTCACGTCCAGGATCCGGTCGCGCAACTGGGTGGCCTGCTCGTACTGCTCGTCCGCGACCGCCTGGTCCTTGTCCAGGGTCAGCTGCTCCAGCTCCCGCTCCAGGGCCCGTACGTCCGTGCCCTTGGTCCGGGCCCGCAGCCGCACCCGGGCACCGGCCTGGTCGATCAGGTCGATGGCCTTGTCCGGCAGGCGGCGGTCGGTGAGATAGCGGTCCGACAGTTCCACGGCCGCGACCAGCGCCTCGTCGGTGTAGCGGACCTGGTGGTGGGCCTCGTAGCGGTCCCGCAGGCCGCGCAGGATCTCGATCGTGTCCGCGGCGGTCGGCTCCGGGACCATGATCGGCTGGAAGCGGCGGGCCAGCGCCGCGTCCTTCTCGATCCGGCGGTACTCCTCCAGCGTGGTGGCGCCCACGATGTGCAGCTCGCCGCGAGCGAGGGCCGGCTTGAGGATGTTGCCGGCGTCCAGCGAACTGCCGTCGCCGCCACCGGAACCGGCGCCCACGACCGTGTGCAGCTCGTCGATGAAGATGATCAACTGCTCGGAGTGGGCGCGGATCTCACTGACGATGTTGTTCATCCGCTCCTCGAAGTCACCCCGGTAGCGGGTGCCCGCGACGACGCCCGTCAGGTCCAGGGCGACCACGCGGCGTCCGATCAGTATGTCGGGCACGTCCCCCTCGGAGATGCGCTGCGCCAGCCCCTCCACGACGGCCGTCTTGCCGACGCCCGCGTCACCGATCAGCACCGGGTTGTTCTTGCCGCGGCGGGAGAGGACCTCGACGGTCTGCTCGATCTCCTGGTCCCGGCCGATCACCGGGTCGATACGCCCCTGCCGGGCCAGTTCGGTGAGGTCGCGGCCGTACTTGTCGAGGGTCGGTGTGTTCGTCACCCGCGGCCGCTCGGCCTGCGGGACCTCCGGCGCCTCGGGCGGCTGGGAGGGCGCGAAGCGGGCCGCGTTCAGGATGTGCCCGGCGGCCGAGTCGGGGTTCGAGGCCAGGGCGCTCAGCACGTGCTCGGGGCCGATGTAGCCGTAGCCCCGGGCCCGGGCCATGTCGTGCGCGTCCAGCAGGGCCCGCTTGGCGGCCGGGGTGAGGGACAGTGCGGTCGGCGGCGGCGCGTCCTCCGGGCCGTGCTGGGCCGGGCCCGACCGGTCGTCGATCTGCGACGCCAGCGAGTCGGGATTGGCCCCGGCCTTGCTCAGCAGGGTCCGGGTGGGCTCGGTGGCGAGCGCCGCCCGCAGCAGATGCTCCGTGTCGAGGTCCCGGCTGCCGTGCTCGGCGGCGTACTGGGCGGCGCCGCGGACGAGCTCCCGGGCCGGCTGGCTGAGCAGCCGTCCGAGGTCGATCTGCCGGGGACCGGGACGCGGTCCGCCGAAGAAGCGTGCGAGGAATTCTCCGAAGGGGTCCGAGCCGTAGCCGCCCTCCGGGCTGGTGAAGCCGCTGCTCATGGGCCTTCCGTTCCCGGCGTCCCCGGCGCCCGCGCGGGGGGACGCCCTCGCTGGTCGACGTGCCGGGGTCGGGTAACCCGGGTGGCAGCCGGTTACACCTGGGGCGCGCTCGTAGAACACCTTCGCACGATCGTCGGCAGCGGGCACCTTCGGGACATTCCGGGGGATTCGGACCGGCCGGTGCGGGTCCCGGTGGGGGTCCCGGTGCGGGTCCCGGTGCGGGGCCTGGTGTGGGTCCTGGTGTGGGTCAGCGTGCCGTCAGGATCCTCGGTCCGGAATCCGTGATCGCCACCGTGTGCTCCGCGTGAGCCGCGCGGGAGCCGTCGTTCGTCTTCAGGGTCCAGCCGTCGGGTGCCGCGTGGTAGGCGTCCGTGCCGCCGCCGATGACCATGGGCTCGATCGCCAGCACCATGCCGTGCCGCAGGCGCATGCCCCGTCCCGGCTGGCCCTCGTTCGGCACCCCGGGGTCCTCGTGCATACGGCGGCCGATGCCGTGGCCGCCGAAGCCGTCCGGGATGCCGTAGCCGGCGCCGCGGCACACCCTGCCGATCGCGTGGGCGATGTCGCCGATGCGGTTGCCCACGACGGCCGCCCTGATGCCCGCGGCGAGGGCCCGCTCGGCGGTCTCGACCAGGCGCGGATCCCCCTCGCGCGGGGTGCCGACGACGAAGCTGAGGGCCGAGTCGCCGACCCAGCCGCCCAGTTCGGCGCCGAAGTCCAGGGACACGAGGTCGCCGTCGCGCAGGCGGTAGGGGCCCGGGATGCCGTGCACGATCGCGTCGTTCACCGAGGCGCAGAGGACGGCGGGGAAGGGGGTCGGGGCGAAGGAGGGCCGGTACCCCAGGAACGGCGAGGTCGCGCCCGCCTCGCGCAGCACGTCGTGCGCCACCTCGTCCAGTTCCAGCAGGGAGACGCCCACGGTGGCGGCCTTGCGTGCGGCCGTCAGGGCGCGGGCGACGACCTGGCCCGCCTCGTGCATGGCATCGATCGATGTGTCGGTCTTGAGTTCCACCATGCCAATTACTATACCGGTATTAGAATGGGGGCATGGTGCGCACCCCTCTCACCCCCGAAGAGCGCGAACGCGGCGAGCGGCTGGGCCGGCTGCTGCGTGAGGCGCGTGGCGACCGGAGCATGACGGAGATCGCCGCGGACGCGGGCATCTCCGCCGAGACCCTCCGGAAGATCGAGACCGGTCGGGCCCCCACCCCGGCCTTCTTCACGGTGGCCGCACTGGCCGGCGTGCTCGGGCTGTCCATGGACGAAGTGGCGGAGCGGTGTGCGCCTGCACCGGTCTGACGTCCTGGCGCTGAGGCCCCCGCGTCGCGCGCGAAAACTCCCCGTAGCACTCCTGTAACACGTCTGGTGTTGCCTACTGGGCGGAGCGCTCCGTCTGGCGGGAGTTGAGCGATGGCAGCGGATCAACTCCCGGGCAGGGTCCGGGAGTTCGCGAACTACCTGGACGGTCTGCTGGCACGCCTTGACCCGTCCGGCGGCTGGTGCGCGGTGTTCTGGCAGCGCGACCCGGAGGGCATGCGGGCCTGCCTCGACGGGCATGAGATGCCGCCCTGGGACGTGGTGGAGGCGCTGCTGCAGGATCTCGCCGGGCAGTACGGCCCCGGGGGCGCGGGGCCGGAGACGGAACGCGCCCGGTCTCTGCACGCTGCCGCGCTCGCCGCGTACGATGCCCGGCCGGGCGGCCGCGACGCCCTCGGCGACCGGCTCGACGTCATGCTCCGCGAGCAGCGATACGCCGCCGAGCGCCAGGCGGACCTGACCCGCCTCCTCGCCTCCGCCCCCACCCGCGAACACGCCGACACCCTCCGCCTCGACCTCGCCTGGGCCCACGACGACCACGAACGCGCGACGGCCCGCTGCGCGGAGCTGCGCGAGCGGATGGCCCACCTGGACGGCCGCGAGCGCGGCGAACCCGCCTTCTTCGGGGGGCGGGGCGTCCGGGGCGGGAGAAGCGAGGACGTGCCGGGGGCCTTCGGCAGCGGGGGCGGGGTCGGGGCCGCAGGTGTGCGTGAGGGCGAGGCCGGGGGGCGTGCCGCGGGTGGGCGCGGCGAGGAGGCGCCAGGGGCTGCCGGGGCTGTCTCCGGCGGCGCGGCTCCGGCGGATGCTCCGCGCGGCGGCGCCGGCCCGGGCAGCCCGGGTGATGTGTTCGGCGGCGCGAGGCCGACGGAAGGCGTACCCGGGTTCGGGGCCGGTGCGGCTGCGGACGGAGCCCGTGCGTCCGGTGGCGGTCCGGCCGAGGGCGGACTTCGTGGGTTCGATGGCGGTGCGGCCCAGGGTGGTGCCCGTGGGTCGGGCGGCGGTGCGGCCCAGGGTGGTGTTCGTGGATCGGGCGGTGGTGCGGCGGAGGGTGGTTTTCGTGCGTTCGGTGGCGGTGCGGCCGACGGCGGTGTCCGTGGATCGGGCGGCGGTGCGGCCCAGGGTGGTGTTCGTGGATCGGGCGGTGGTGTGGCGGAGGGTGGTTTCCGCGCGTTCGGCGGTGATGCGGCCGAGGGTGGTTCTCGCGCGTACGGCGGCGACGTAGCCGATGGCGGTGTCCGTGCCTACGGCGACGGAAGGCCGGCGGCCGGGGCGTCTCCCCGGGCTCAGCGTGCCCCGGGCGGCCCGGGCGGACCGGGCGGACCGGGCGGACCGTACGACCCCGGGACGCCCACCACGCCCACCACGCCCACTACGCCTGCCACACCGTGGCACACCACCCCCCAGCCGGCGTCCGGCGCAGCCGGTGGTGCCGGTCGGTACGACACCCGGCATGCGGCGGCCGGCCCGGAGCCGGAGCGTGATGCCCAGGAGCATCCGGCGGGCCGGGCCGTTCCCCCGGAAGACGGTGGAACCCCCGGCACGCGTCCAGTCGCCGAGCAGCCCGCCCCCAAGCAGCGCAAACGCCGGCGCGGCAGTGCCCGCTTCGCCGGGATGGACGAGGAGGAGGCCGCGCCCGTCGTCGTGCCGCCCGCTGCCGTGCCGGCGCTTCCCGAACCCGCCCCCGCCACCGGCCGCACCCGGCGCGGTGCCCGCTTCGCCGGGGCCGCCGAAGAAGCCGAGGTCCGGCACGTGGAGCCGCAGGGCGAGACAGGCGGCGCGACAGACCAGGCGGAGGTCGTGCGGACCGTCGAGACGCTGGCGCGGCTGCGTGCCGAGGGACGCAGCGGGGAGGCGCACGCGCTGCTGGTCGAGCTGACCTCCTCGGCCCCCGCCCGGTTCCCGTTGCTCGCGGGCGAGCTGGAGCGGGCCGGTCTGGGCGCGGACTGGCAGACCCTGCTGTGGGAGGCCGCCTCGCTGCCCGCGGGGCGGCTGGTCGCCGCGGCGGACGCACTGGGCGCGGCCGGACGCGCGGGCGACGGGCAGCAGATCCTGCGGCAGGGCGTCGCCCGGCCCCCGGCCGAGGTCGGCGAGGCCGTCCTCGCACTGGCCGCCGAGGGCCGTCACCGCGAGGTGCGCGCGCTGCTGGACGCGTACGTCAGGGCCCGCACCCCCGAGGAGGCCGCCCGCAGCGCCGCGCCTGATCCGCAGCGCCTCGTACCGCTCCTGATTCAGGCCGCCCAGGGCGTGTCGGACGAGCGCCGCTGGGATCTCGTGCACGCGCTCCGGGTCGCCGGGTTCGCCGCCTGACCGGCGACGCCGTGCCCCGGGCGACTCACCCACAGGAGTGCGAATCGCGCTCAGCCCAGCGGGTTGGGGACGATGGTCTTGGCAAGCCCGTGCCGGAGGCTTACGTTCGTGGCTCTACGGCCCGTTTCTACGGGCGTAGAGACGCAGACGTCGCGTCGAAGGAGCAGCTCATGGCCAACGTCGTACGTGCCGCTCTGGTCCAGGCCACCTGGACCGGCGACACCGAGTCCATGGTGGCGAAACACGAGGAGCACGCCCGCGAGGCGGCTCGCCAGGGCGCGAAGATCATCGGCTTCCAGGAAGTCTTCAACAGCCCCTACTTCTGTCAGGTCCAGGAGCCGGAGCACTACCGCTGGGCCGAGCCGGTCCCGGACGGGCCGACCGTGCGGCGCATGCGAGCACTCGCACGCGAGACCGGCATGGTGATCGTCGTGCCGGTGTTCGAGGTCGAGCAGTCCGGCTTCTACTACAACACCGCCGCCGTGATCGACTCCGACGGCAGCTACCTCGGCAAGTACCGCAAGCACCACATCCCGCAGGTCAAGGGCTTCTGGGAGAAGTACTACTTCAAACCCGGCAACCTCGGCTGGCCCGTCTTCGACACCGCCGTCGGCAAGGTCGGCGTCTACATCTGCTACGACCGCCACTTCCCGGAGGGCTGGCGCGAGCTCGGCCTGAAGGGCGCCCAGCTGGTCTACAACCCGTCCGCCACCCACCGGGGCCTGTCGTCCCACCTGTGGCGGCTGGAGCAGCCCGCCGCGGCCGTCGCCAACGAGTACTTCGTCGCCGCGATCAACCGCGTGGGCCAGGAGGAGTACGGGGACAACGACTTCTACGGGACGTCGTACTTCGTCGACCCGCGCGGGCAGTTCGTCGGCGATGTCGCCAGCGACAGCAAGGAGGAGCTCGTCGTCCGCGACCTGGACCTCGGCCTCGTCGAGGACGTGCGGCAGCAGTGGGCCTTCTACCGCGACCGCCGCCCCGACGCCTACCAAGGGCTGGTGCGGCCGTGACCGACGACCTGCTGGGCCGCCACCGGACCGTGCTCCCCGACTGGCTCGCCCTCTACTACGAGGAGCCCATCGAGATCACCCACGGCGAGGGCCGTCACGTCTGGGACGCCCACGGCAACCGGTATCTCGACTTCTTCGGCGGCATCCTCACCACGATGACCGCCCACGCGCTGCCCGAGATCACCAAGGCGGTGAGCGAGCAGTCCGCGCGGATCATCCACTCCTCGACCCTGTACCTCAACCGGCCGATGATCGAACTCGCCGAGCGCATCGCCCAGTTGAGCGGCATCCCGGACGCCCGCGTCTTCTTCACCACCTCCGGCACCGAGGCCAACGACACCGCCCTGTTGCTGGCCACGACGTACCGGCGCAGCAACACGATCCTTGCGATGCGCAACAGCTACCACGGCCGCTCCTTCAGCTCCGTCGGCATCACCGGCAACAGCGGCTGGTCCCCGACCTCGCTGTCCCCGCTGCAGACGCTGTACGTCCACGGCGGCGTGCGCACCCGCGGCCCCTACGCGGCCCTGAGCGACGCCGAGTTCATCGCGGCCTGCGTCGAGGACCTGCAGGACCTGCTCGGCCACACCCGCCCGCCGGCCGCGCTGATCGCCGAACCCATCCAGGGTGTCGGCGGCTTCACCTCACCGCCGGACGGGCTGTACGCCGCCTTCCGCGAGGTGCTGAACGAGCGCGGCATCCTCTGGATCGCCGACGAGGTGCAGACCGGCTGGGGCCGCACCGGCGAGCACTTCTGGGGCTGGCAGGCCCACGGGCGCAACGGGCCGCCGGACATCATGACCTTCGCCAAGGGCATCGGCAACGGCATGTCCATCGGCGGAGTCGTCGCCCGCTCCGAGATCATGAACTGCCTGGACTCCAACAGCATCTCCACGTTCGGCGGCACCCAGATCACCATGGCGGCGGGCCTCGCCAACCTCAACTACCTGGTGGAACACGACCTCCAGGGCAACTCCCGGCGGGTCGGCGGCCTGCTCATCGAGCGGCTGCGGTCCGCCGCCGCGCAGGTGCCGGCCGTACGGGAGGTCCGCGGGCGCGGGCTGATGATCGGCATCGAGGTGACCAAGCCCGGCACCGACGAAGCCGACCCGCAGGCCACCGCGGCCGTCCTGGAGGCGGCCCGCGAGGGCGGCCTGCTGCTCGGCAAGGGCGGCGGCCACAACACCAGCTGTCTGCGCGTCGCCCCGCCGCTGTCCCTCAACGTCGCGGAGGCCGAGGAGGGCGCCGCGATCCTCGAGAACGCTCTGAGGAGCATCCGGTAGCAGCGCACTGACGCAAGGGAAGTCGCCATGGCCACCACCCCGGGCACCTGGGAACCCGCCCTGTCGGTCCGGCAGGTCCTCACCCTGGAGCGGGTGCTCGCCGGGGAGCCGGAGGTGGTGGCCGGAGCGAGCCATCTGGACCGGCCGGTGCGCTGGGTGCACGTCGCCGAGGCCGCCGACGTCGGTGTGATGCTCAGCGGCGGCGAGATGGTCCTCACCACCGGCGTGCTGCTCGCCGGTGACGAGGACAAGCAGGCCGAGTACGTCCGGTCGCTGCACCGCGCGGAGGCCGCCGCCGTCGTCCTCGGACTCGGGCGCGCCTTCCCCGCCGCCCCGGACGTGATGCGCCGGGCGGCCGAGCGGTGCGGGCTGCCGATGGTCGTCCTGCACCGGCCCTTCCCCTTCGCCGAGCTGACCGAGGAGGTCCAGTCGCGGCTCGTGCGGCGCAAGTTCGCCGCCGTCAGCCTCTCCGAGGCCGTCCGCACCGAACTCACCGCCCTCATCACCGCGGGCGCCCCGCTGCAACGCCTGCTGGACGAGATCGCCCGGCACAGCTTCTGCCCCGTCGTTGTCACCAACCTCGCCCACCGCGTCCTCGGCACGGCGGGGGAGCGGCCGGCGGTGGACGACGTCCTGCGCGACTGGGAACGCATCGCCCGCCAGGCCGGCGGAACCGAGGGCGACGGCTGGATCCGGGCCGAACTGGGCGGACGCGGGGAGCGCTGGGGCCGCATCGTGCTGTGCGGCTACCGCGGCGACACCGCCACCGGACGGCTGCTGGCCGACCGTGCGGCCGAGGCCCTCGTCCTGCACCGCATGCTCGGCGGCAGCGCGGCCTGCTCGTGGGAGGAGCAGTCCGCGCAGGGTCTGCTGACCGACCTGGTCAGTGGTGTCGTACCGGCACGGCAACTGCTGCCCCGGGCCCGCGCCGCCGGACTGCCCGTCAACCGGCGGACCTTCGTGCCGCTGGTCGTCCGCGACGGCGACACCGGCCGGCTCGACCGGCTGCTGCGGCTGCTGGGCCTGCCCGGACTGGTCGCCGAACTGGCCGACGGCGCCACCGCCGTACTCCTCAGCCTCGCCCGCGACCAGGACGCGGGCGCCCTCGCCGCGCACTTCGCGGCCCGGCTGCGGACCGAGTCAGGTTCGGCCCGCACGATCGTCGCCGCCGCCGACCCCCGGGCCGTCTGGGACGACGTCCCCGCGGGACTGCGCGAGGCCCAGCACGTGGCGGACGCGGTCGCCGACTCCACGGCGGCCCTCGACCTCCCGTCGGTCGTCCGCCTGAAGGACGTCCATCTGCGCGGTCTGGTCCGTCTCCTGCGGGACGATCCGCAGGTGCAGTCCTTCGCGGAGCGCGAGCTGGACGGGCTGCTCTGCGAGGCCGACGAGGATCTGCTGTCCGTCCTGCGCACCTACCTCGCCACCGGCCGCAACAAGTCCCGCACGGCCCAGCTCCACCACGTCTCCCGGCCGGCCCTCTACCGCCGCCTGGAGGCCATACAGGGCCGCCTCGGGGTGGACCTCGACGACTTCGAGCAGGCCGCCTCCGTGCACATCGCACTCCTCGCGCACGACGCGCAACAGCAGTGAAACACGCGACCACCTGGGAAAACGGCGGTGAAACATGAACCCATGGCAGGGTGACACGGTGGCACGCCGCACGCCCCCAGACGTGACACGGTGCAACTCAAAGAGGACTTCGCGACTTCCTAGGCTCACGGCACACCGAGCGACCGGAGGTCCCGATGAGCAGAGTGATCCGTGCCGCCGTCTTCCAGACCGCCTGGACGGGCGACAAGGAATCGATGATCCAGGTCCACGAGCAGGCGGCCCGCGACGCCGCCGCGCAGGGTGCTCAAGTCCTTTGCTTCCAGGAGCTGTTCTACGGACCGTATTTCTGCCAGGTCCAGGACCCGGCCTTCTACGAGTACGCCGAGCAGATCCCCGAGGGCCCCATCGTCCGGCGCTTCCAGGCACTCGCGAAGGAACTCGGCATCGTCCTGGTGCTGCCGATGTACGAGGAGGAGCAGCCCGGAGTCCTCTACAACACCGCGGCCGTGATCGACGCGGACGGCTCCTACCTCGGCAAGTACCGCAAGACCCACATCCCCCAGGTGCGCGGCTTCTGGGAGAAGTTCTACTTCCGCCCCGGCAACACCGGCTGGCCGGTCTTCGAGACGGCCGTGGGCAAGGTCGGCGTCTACATCTGCTACGACCGCCACTTCCCGGAGGGCTGGCGGGCACTCGGCCTCGCCGGCGCGGAGATCGTCTTCAACCCCTCGGCCACCTCGCGCGGCCTGTCGGCCTATCTCTGGCAGCTGGAACAGCCGGCGGCGGCCGTCGCCAACGAGTACTTCATCGGCGCGATCAACCGGGTCGGCGTCGAGGAGTACGGCGACAACGACTTCTACGGCACGTCGTACTTCGTGGACCCGGAGGCCCAGTTCGTCGGCGAGGTCGCGAGCGACAAGGAGCCCGAACTGGTCGTCCGCGACCTGGACATGGCCAAACTCCGCGAGGTCCGCGACCGCTGGCAGTTCTACAGGGACCGCGCACCGGGCGCGTACGGCCCGCTGACAGCACCGTAAGGAACCTAGGGGCGCGGGGAACTGCGCGACCAGCCACGAACAACCGTCACGTGCACACCGCGAGGAGCGACCGATGAGCCGTACAGTCATTCGCGGCGGCCTAGTAGTCACCGCATCCGACGAGATCCACGCCGACGTCCTGATCGAGGACGGCCGCATCGCCGCCCTCGCAGCCACGGGCACACCCGCAGCCCAGGCCTTCACAGCAGAGCGCACGATCGACGCCACCGGAAAGTACGTCATCCCCGGCGGTGTCGACGCCCACACCCACATGGAGCTGCCCTTCGGCGGCACCTTCGCCTCCGACACCTTCGAGACCGGCACCCGCGCCGCCGCCTGGGGCGGCACGACGACCATCGTCGACTTCGCCGTACAGAGCGTCGGGCACAGCCTCCGCGAGGGCCTGGACGCCTGGCACGCCAAGGCCGACGGCAACTGCGCCATCGACTACGGCTTCCACATGATCGTCTCCGACGTCAACGAGCACACGCTCAAGGAGATGGACCACCTGGTCGAGGAGGGCGTCACCTCCTTCAAGCAGTTCATGGCCTACCCGGGCGTCTTCTACAGCGACGACGGCCAGATCCTGCGCGCCATGCAGCGCTCCGCCGACAACGGCGGCCTGATCATGATGCACGCCGAGAACGGCATCGCGATCGACGTCCTGGTCGAACAGGCGCTGGCCCGTGGCGAGACCGACCCGCGCTACCACGGCGAGGTCCGCAAGGCCCTGCTGGAGGCCGAGGCCACCCACCGGGCCATCAAGCTCGCGCAGGTGGCCGGTGCGCCCCTGTACGTCGTGCACGTCTCGGCGACGGAGGCGGTCGCCGAGCTGGCCCGCGCCCGGGACGAGGGGCTGCCCGTCTTCGGCGAGACCTGCCCGCAGTATCTGTTCCTGTCCACGGACAACCTCGCCGAGCCGGACTTCGAGGGCGCCAAGTACGTGTGCAGCACCCCGCTCAGGCCCCGGGAGCACCAGGCCGCGCTGTGGCGGGGCCTGCGCACGAACGACCTCCAGGTCGTCTCCACCGACCACTGCCCCTTCTGCTTCGTGGGCCAGAAGGAACTCGGCCGCGGCGACTTCTCCAAGATCCCCAACGGCCTCCCGGGCGTCGAGAACCGTATGGACCTGCTCCACCAGGCGGTCCTCGACGGGCACATCTCCCGCCGCCGCTGGATCGAGATCGCCTGTGCCTCACCGGCCCGGATGTTCGGCATGTACCCGAAGAAGGGCACCATCGCACCGGGCGCCGACGCCGACGTCGTCATCTACGACCCGCACGCCGAGCAGGTCATGTCGGCCGAGACGCACCACATGAACGTCGACTACTCGGCGTACGAGGGCAAACGCACCACCGGCCGGGTCGAGACGGTCCTCTCGCGCGGCGAACTCGTCATCACCGAGCGGGAGTACACCGGACACGCCGGGCACGGCGTCTTCACCCCGCGTTCCACCTGTCAGTACCTCAACTAGGAGTGGTGCGGATGGACTTCGGACTCGTCCTGCAGACCGACCCGCCGGCCTCGCGGGTGATCAGCCTGATGAAACGCGCGGAACGGAACGGCTTCTCGTACGGCTGGACCTTCGACTCCGCCGTGCTGTGGCAGGAACCGTTCGTGATCTACAGCCAGATCCTGGCCAACACGACGAAACTGAAGGTCGGGCCGATGGTGACCAACCCGGGCACCCGCACCTGGGAGGTCACCGCCTCCACCTTCGCCACCCTCAACGACATGTTCGGCAACCGCACGGTCTGCGGCATCGGCCGCGGCGACTCCGCGATGCGCGTGGCCGGCCGCAAGCCCAACACCCTGGCCCGGATCAGTGACGCCATGAAGGTCATCCGGGCCCTCGGCAGCGGCCGGGAGGCCGACCTCGGCGGCGGCACCGTCGTCCGCTTCCCCTGGATCAAGCCGGGCGCCGAACTGCCCGTATGGATGGCCGCGTACGGCCCGAAGGCCCTGAAGATGACCGGCGAGGAGGCGGACGGGTTCATCCTCCAGCTGGCCGACCTGTATCTCACCGAGTACATGGTCAAGGCCGTGAAGGACGCGGCCGTCGCCGCCGGCCGGGACCCCGACGCCGTGACCATCTGCGTGGCCGCCCCGGCCTATGTCACCGAGGACGACTCGCCCGAGGCGCTCGCCCACGCGCGGGAGCAGTGCCGGTGGTTCGGCGGCATGGTCGGCAACCACGTGGCCGACCTGGTGTCCAAGTACGGGGAGCACTCCGCCGCGGTGCCCGACGAACTCACCGACTACATCAAGGCGCGCCAGGGCTACGACTACTCCCACCACGGGCGCAGCGGCAACCCCGACACCCAGTTCGTGCCCGACGAGATCGTCGACCGGTTCTGCCTGATCGGCCCGGTCGAACGGCACATCGAGAAGCTGGACGCGCTGCGCGCCCTCGGCGTGGACCAGTTCGCCGTATACGACATGCACGACGCGCAGGAGGCCGTGATCGACGCGTACGGGACACGGGTCATCCCGGCCGTCAACTCCTGACGCACCCGCCCGGCACCACCCTTCGAACTCCCCCTTCCCGGCGGCCCGGGAAGGGGGCTAGGACGCTCCCGAGCGCACCCCCCCATCGGCGTCACCCGCATGGCCTTTCCCGTCCCACCTCCCCTGATTGGCCTGGCACATGACCGATACCGCTCCCACGGCCCCACCGCCGACCTCCCAAGTCACCCTCGCCGACGGCCGGGTGGAGATCGCCCCGGGCGCCCCCGCACCGACCGGTCCCTACGCCAACGAGGACCTGCTGCCGGTTCCCGTCGAGAAGCGCACCTGGACCACGTACAACTTCTCCGCGCTGTGGGTCGGCATGGCCCACAACACGGCCTCCTGGACCCTGGCCTCCGGGCTCATAGCCGTCGGCATGGACTGGAAGCAGGCGGTGCTCACCATCGCCCTGGCCAACGTCATCGTGCTGATACCGATGCTGCTCACCGGGCACGCCGGACCGAAGTACGGCATACCCTTCCCGGTCTTCGCCCGTGCCTCGTTCGGCATCCGCGGGGCCAACCTGCCCGCCGTCGTACGGGCGTTGGTGGCGTGCGGCTGGTTCGGCATCCAGACCTGGATCGGCGGCGAGGCGATCTACTTCCTGGCCGGCAAGCTCATCGGGAGCGGCTGGACGGACGCCTCGAAGGTCGGCGGCTACGCCTGGACCATGTGGCTGTCGTTCGCGATCTTCTGGGCGCTGCAGGTCGTCATCATCTACCGGGGCATGGAGACGATCCGCCGCTTCGAGAACTGGGCAGCGCCCTTCGTGCTCGTCGGCGCGTTCGTGATGCTGTGGTGGATGAGCGACAAGGCGGGCGGCTTCGGCCCGCTGTTCGACCAGCCCTCCAAGCTCGGCTGGGGCGCCGACTTCTGGAAGCTCTTCGCACCGGCCCTGATGGGCATGATCGGCTTCTGGTCCACGCTGTCGCTGAACATCCCCGACTTCACCCGCTACGGCAAGAGCCAGAAGGCGCAGACCCGGGGCCAGGCGCTCGGCCTGCCGACCACCATGACGCTCTTCGCCTTCCTGTCCGTGATGGTCACCTCGGGCTCGCAAGCTGTCTACGGCGAGGCGATCTGGGACCCGGTACAGCTCGCGGCCAAGACGGACAACACGGTGGGCCTGCTCTTCGCGCTGGTCACGGTCCTGGTGGCGACACTGTCCGTCAACGTCGCGGCCAACCTGGTCTCACCGGCCTTCGACTTCTCCAACATCGCGCCCCGCAGGATCAGTTTCCGGGCCGGCGCCCTCGCCACCTGCGTCCTCGGGGTGCTGATCTTCCCGTGGAAGCTGTACTCCGACCCGCAGGGCTACATCTTCACCTGGCTCGGCCTGGTCGGCGGACTGCTCGGCACGGTCGCGGGCATCCTCATCGCCGACTACTGGATCCTGCGCCGCGCCCGGCTGGACCTGGCCGACCTGTACCGCACGGGCGGCCGCTACTGGTACGAGGGCGGCTGGAACTGGCGGGCCGTCGTCGCCTTCGCGGCCGGCGGCATCCTCGCCGTCGGCGGCGCGAGCTTCAAACCGCTGATCGACGGCCGCCCGATCCCGGCGCTGGCCGACCTGGCCGACTACGGCTGGGCGGTGGGCCTGGGTACGTCGATGGTGCTGTACCTGGCGCTCATGGCACTGCGGGGCCGGCACCGCACCACGGTCTGACCCGGGAGGGTGCGCTGGAGGGCGATCAGCCCTTGCCGCCTTCGGCCTCCAGCGCGGCCACCGCCTCCTTGGCGGCCTTGATGGCGCCCTTGTTGATCGTGTCCGTGCTGGGCGCCTTCTTCGACTCGAAGTCGCTGCCGTTGTACGTGATGGTCACCAGTGCGTTGGAGGCGCTGACGAACACCTGGCCCTCGCGGGTCTCCTGCTTGTCCTCGGTGGTGAGGTTGACGATGGAGTACGCGGTGTCGCCCAGGCCGGGGACGGGCCCTCCGCCGCTCTTCTCCGCGGTGTGCTTCTGGTAGGCCTTCTGCGCCGCCTCGTCCGACTCCATGACCTCGTAGGAGACGTCGAGCCAGCGGTAGTCGTACCCGTCGAGCGCGTTCCAGGAGCAGGTGCGGCGCAGCTCCGAGTCCGTGGACGGGATCTCCTTGCCGGCCGTCTTGGCGCCCGGCACCAGCGACTCGAGCGTCTTCTTGGCGACGCTCTCGCACGGCGCCGGCGCGGCCGAGTACGCCTTCGACACCGTCTCCGTCGACGGGCCGGACGCGGACTGGGTCTCGGTCTTCTCGTCGGCCGAGGTCTGCTCGGCGGCCTGCGGCGCGGCGAGCGGACCGGACGACAGCGCCCAGCCCATGGTCGCGAGCACGACCACCGGCGACAAGCGTGCGGTCAGGGCCAGGGGCAGAGGTAGGGAACGCACGGCGCCCTTCTGTGGGGGACGGACGGTGCGGAGCGGGCCCGCACGGCGGACGGACGACAGTGTCACACGACTCCCTGTGGGGCGGAAGTGCGAACTCGCTCCGTGCTCGCCTGGTGACGGTGCCTCACTGTGCGCTGCCGGGGTTTCGGTTGGTTCGATGTCGGGTGGGCGATTTGCCCTGGCCGGGCGGGCACGCAGGGTGCCGGAGTTTCGGCGGGGCCACGACAGGGGGAGGGGACGGGTGGTGTACGACCACGAGAGGTGACAGCCCGAATGTTCACGTCCCGCCCCACGCTCCAGGGCACCTTCGGCATGGTGTCCTCAACCCACTGGCTGGCCTCGCAGTCGGCGATGGCCGTACTGGAGGACGGCGGCAACGCCTATGACGCGGCCGTGGCGGGGGCGTTCGTGCTGCATGTCGTGGAGCCGCATCTCAACGGTCCGGCCGGTGAGGTGCCGATCCTGCTGGCCCCGGCCGGCGGTGAGGTGCGGGTGCTGTGCGGGCAGGGCGTCGCACCGGCCGGGGCGACCGTGGCGCACTACCGGGGCCTCGGCCTGGACCTCGTCCCCGGCACCGGGCCGCTCGCCGCCGCCGTACCGGGCGCCTTCGACGCCTGGATGCTGCTGCTGCGCGACCACGGCACCAAGTCCCTCGCCGACGTCCTGAAGTACGCCATCGGGTACGCCGAGCACGGGCACGCGCCCGTGGAGCGTGTCGGGGAGACCGTCGAGACCGTGCGCGAGCTGTTCGAGACGGAGTGGACCTCGTCGGCGGAGGTGTACCTGCCCGGCGGGAAGGCGCCGCGCCCCGGTGAGCTCTTCGGCAATCCCGTGCTCGCCGCCACCTGGAAGCGCCTGCTCGCCGAGACCGCCGGGGCCGGCGGCAGGGAGGCCCGGATCGAGGCCGCGCGGCAGGTGTGGCGCACCGGATTCATCGCCGAGGCCCTCGTCCGCCAGGCCGCGCGCCCCACCCTGGACACCAGCGGCACCCGCCACACCGGCACCCTCACGGCCGCCGACCTCGCCTCCTGGTCCGCGACCTACGAGACGCCGGCGACGTACGACTGGAACGGCTGGACCGTGTGCAAGCCCGGCCCCTGGAGCCAGGGCCCGGTCCTGCTCCAGCAGCTCGCCCTGCTCCCGCCCGAGCTGCCCCGGTACGGCTCGGCCGACTACGTCCACCTCCTGGTCGAGGGCTGCAAACTCGCCATGGCCGACCGGGAGGCCTGGTACGGGGACGCCGCCGACGTACCGCTCGACGACCTGCTGTCCGACGGGTACAACACGGCCCGCCGTGCCCTCGTGGGCGAGCGGTCCGACCACGATCTGCGGCCCGGCAGCCCCGGCGGACGCACCCCGAGGCTGTGCGCGCACGCGCGCGTGGCGGCCGCCGCCCAGGAGGGCTTCGATGCCCTGGGCGCCGGCGAACCGACCGTCGCCAAGAGCCCGGCGTCCCCCGTGCCGGGCGAACCGGAGATCCTCGCCGACGGGACCACCCGGGGCGACACCTGCCACCTCGACGTCGTCGACCGCTGGGGCAACATGGTCTCGGCCACGCCCAGCGGCGGCTGGCTCCAGTCCAACCCCGTCGTGCCCGAACTGGGCTTCCCGCTCGGCACCCGGCTCCAGATGACCTGGCTCGAGGAGGGCCTGCCCAACTCCCTCACCCCGGGCCGCCGCCCCCGCACCACGCTGACGCCCTCCATCGCCCTGCGCGAGGGTGTGCCCGTCATGGCGTTCGGCACCCCCGGCGGGGACCAGCAGGACCAGTGGCAGCTGCACTTCTTCCTCGCGGTCGCGCTGCGCGCCCAGGTCCGCGGCGGCCCCGACCTGCAGGGCGCGATCGACGCCCCGAACTGGCACAACGACAGCTTCCCCGGCTCCTTCTACCCGCGCGGCATGCGCCCGGGGAGCGTCACCGTGGAGTCCCGCTTCGACCCCGAGACCGTCGCCGAGCTGCGGCGGCGCGGCCACGAGGTGACCGTCGGCGGCCCCTGGTCGGAGGGCCGGCTGTGCGCGGTCGCGCGGGACCCGGAGACCGGCGTCCTGTCGGCGGCGGCGAACCCGCGCGGCATGCAGGGATACGCCGTCGGCCGGTGACCCGCAGGGCCCGGCGCCGTCCGGTCCGCACGGATCCGCCGCTGTTCATCGTTCATCGCGATGCCATCCGGGGTGCACCCGGAGGGCGGGGGCTGTCAGTGGCACGTGTTGTCATGGAGGGGTGATCGACAGCAACGAAACCATCGAAGAGTTTCTCGTACAGCACGCCTCCGACGTCGAGGAGGCCGTCCGCAAGGCCGCCGCCACCGAGATCATGCCGCGCTGGCGCCGGCTCGCCGCGCACGAGGTCGACGAGAAGAACGGCCCGCACGACCTGGTGACGGACGCCGACCGCAAGGCCGAGCTGTACCTGACCGACGTTCTGATCGACCTGCTGCCCGGCTCGGCCGTGGTCGGCGAGGAAGCGGTCCACGCCAACCCGGCGTCGTACGAGGCGATATGCGGCGACGCCCCCGTCTGGATCGTCGACCCGGTCGACGGGACACGGCAGTTCGTGCGCGGCGAAGCCGGGTTCTGCACGCTGGTCGCGCTGGCGCACGGCGGCACCCTGCTCGCCTCCTGGACCTACGCGCCCGCCCGCGACCAGTTCGCCACCGCCCGGCGCGGCAAGGGCGCCTACCTCGACGGCGAGCGGCTGTTCGCCGGTGTGCCGGAGCCCGGCCGGGACCTGCGCGTGGCCACCTCCCACCCGGACTACACGACGGACGAACAGAAGCACGCCCTGACCGGCCTGCGCGCCGACGGTGTGGCGCCGCGCCCGTGCGGCTCGGCCGGACTGGAGTACCTCGCCATCGCCCGCGGCGAGTTGGACGCGACCGCCTTCTCCTGGGAAGCGGCATGGGACCACGCCGCAGGGCTGCTCCTGGTCGAGGAGGCCGGCGGCACCCATCTGACCCGCTCGGGTGAGCCGTTCCGCATCACGGGCGGCAACGACCTGCCCTTCACGGCGGCCCGCGACGCGGCCACCGCCCGCCATGTGGCGGGACTGCTGTCGGGCGGGGCGTGACGGTCACCGACCGTACACGGCTGGTCGCTCGACAGGCGCTCCAGACGCCCTCCAGGCGTCCTCCGGGCGTCTCCCAGGCGTTGTCCTGGCCGGAAATCACCCGCGGCCGGTGACTGTCAGTCCCCGGGCATATCCTGATCCTCAGTGGCCGTCGGCTGACGAAGGGGTCCGAGGTGCCGTCGATGCTCGATGCCGTCGTAGTGGGTGCGGGGCCGAACGGACTGACCGCGGCCGTGGAGCTGGCCCGCCGCGGATTCTCCGTGGCCGTCTTCGAGGCTCGGGGCACCGTGGGCGGCGGAGCCCGCACCGAGGAGCTCACCCTGCCCGGCTTCCGGCACGACCCGTGCTCCGCGGCGCACCCGCTGGGCATCAACTCACCGGCGTTCCGCGCCCTGCCGCTCGAGAGGTACGGCCTGGAGTGGCTGCACGCGGAGCTGCCCATGGCGCACCCGTTCCCGGACGGCACGGCGGCCGTGCTGTCCCGGTCGGTGGGCGAGACGGCCGCCTCCTTCGGGCCGCGTGACGCCGGGTCGTACCGCAGGCTCGTCGAGCCCTTCCTGCCCAAGTGGGACACCCTGGCCCGGGACTTCATGTCCCTGCCGCTCACCGCGCTGCCCCGCGACCCGGTCACCCTCGCCCGCTTCGGGCTCGTCGGCCTGCCCCCGTCGACCCTGCTGACACGCCGCTTCCGCGACGAACCGGCCAGGACGCTGTTCGCCGGGCTCGTCGCGCATGTCATGGCACCCCTCGGCGGGTTCGCCACTGGCGCCATCGGCCTGGTCTTCGCCCTCGCGGCACACGCCCGCGGCTGGCCCGTCGCCCGCGGTGGCTCCCAGAGCATCTCCGACGCCCTCGCCGCCTATCTGCGCGACCTCGGCGGCAGCGTCCACACCGACTACGAGGTCAAGCGCCTCGACGACCTGCCCCCGGCCCGGGCGTACGTCTTCGACACCTCGCCCACCGCCCTGGCCCGCATCGCCGGCTTCGGCGACCACTACGCCGGCTACCGTTACGGCCCGGGCGTCTTCAAGATCGACTACGCGCTGGACGGGCCCGTGCCGTGGACCGCGAAGGAGGCCCGCGTCGCCGGCACGGTCCAGATCGGCGCGAACAGCGCGGAGATCGGCACCGCGCTGCGCGCTGCGTCCCGGGAGGGCCGGGCCCCCGACAAACCGTTCCTGATCACGGTCCAGCCGAGCGTCGTCGACCCCATCCGGGCCCCGGAGGGCAAGCACGTCTTCTGGGCCTACGGCCACGTCCCGCACGGCTGGACCGGCGACCTCACCGACGCCATCGAGCGCCAACTGGAGCGCTTCGCCCCGGGGTTCCGCGACCGTGTCCTGGCCCGCGCCACCGCCGGCCCGCGCGAACTCGCCGCCCGCAACGCCAACTACGTCGGCGGCGACATCGCCTCCGGCGCGGCCTCCGGACTCCAGCTCCTGCTGCGCCCCAAAGTGACGCCGTTCCCGTACCACACCCCCCACCCGGCCGTCTTCCTCTGCTCGTCGGCGACCCCGCCCGGCCCCGGCGTGCACGGGATGTCGGGACACAACGCGGCGAAGGCCGTATGGAGGCGACTGAGGCAGTCATGACCACCATCGAACTGGTCCAGGGCGACATCACCCGCGAGAGCGTCGACGCCATCGTCAATGCGGCCAACTCCTCCCTGCTGGGCGGGGGAGGGGTCGACGGTGCGATCCACCGGCGCGGCGGCCCCGCGATCCTCGAGGACTGCCGGAAGCTGCGTGCTTCCCACTACGGCAAAGGCCTCCCCACAGGACAGGCCGTCGCCACCACCGCCGGCGACCTGGACGCCCGCTGGGTGATCCACACGGTCGGCCCCGTGTACAGCGCGACCGAGGACCGCTCCGCCCTGCTCGCCTCCTGCTACCGCGAGTCCCTCCGCGTCGCCGACGAACTCGGCGCCCGCACCCTCGCCTTCCCGGCGATCTCCACCGGCGTCTACGGCTATCCGATGGAGGAGGCCGCGGATATCGCGGTGGACACGGTGCGCACCGCGCGGACCGACGTCGAGGAGGTCCGGTTCGTCCTCTTCGACGCGCCCGCGTACGAGGTGTTCGCCGCACGGCTCCGCTGAGGCACCCGCGCACTCAGACCGGCTCGGGCTCGAAGTGCCGCAGCATGTCCCGGCCCGGCTGGACGACGCCGTAGCTGCTCTCCGGTACGGCGTTCCAGACCCCGGGCAGATCGCCCAGCGGCTCCGACACGACCAGCCGGGTCTCCTCGGAGACGTGCCTCAGGAAGGCGAGGTCGGGGTGGAGGGCACGCACGTCGTCCACCCGGCTGCTGTAGTACAGCGACCGCGAGTCCCCGCCGCTGGAGTACCGGAAGAACCAGACCCGTTCCCCGTCGGTCACCGCGATCGTCATCTGCAGCGGCTGCGGCACCCCGTGCTCGTGCCCCAGCCGCTCGACGAGCCCCGCCATCCGGGCCACCGCCCCCGGCGGATCGCCGTCGAGCCCGAAGGTGAGGGCCACGTGGAACATCACCTCGGAGTCCGTCGTGCCCTCCAGCGCCGGGAACAGCGCCGGGTCCACGGTCAGCATCAGATCCCGGCGCAGGTCTTGGAAGCCGGAGATCGCCCCGTTGTGCATCCACAGCCAGCGTCCGTGGCGGAAGGGGTGGCAGTTGGTCTGCTGCACGGTCGTCCCGGTGGAGGCGCGCACATGGGCGAAGAACAGCGACGAGCGGACGTGGTCGGCGATCTCCCGCAGATTGCGGTTGCTCCAGGCGGGACCGGTGTCGCGGATGACGGCGGGTGTCCGCAGGTGCCACGCGTACCAGCCGATCCCGAAGCCGTCGCCGTTGGTGGTCTCGACCCCCATCCGCGCGTGCAGGCTCTGGTCGATCAGCGAGTGCTGCGGCCGGTAGAGGACGTCGTCGAGCAGCACGGGGGTGCCCGAGTAGGCGAGCCAGCGGCACATGGCGGGTACCCCCGTTCCGAGCCGCCCGGCCTTACCGCACGGCTGCGTAGGTGGTGCGATTGGACCTCAGCGAACCCGGGTCGCCCCGTCGGCGCATCGCCCGTGGCGGGTGGTTGCGCGGCGGCCGTCGAGGCCGGTCACGGCCCGGCCGTGGGCGTGCGCCGGGGGGTGAGGCTTGAGATCCTGGGGGCAACGAGCGCTGCTTGTGATCCGTCGGACGGCGAACAGGGTGGGCTCCATGGCCGTGACCCAGGAGACCGGTGCGGAACCCGCGTCCGCGGGCGTCGACCCCACGGGCGATCCGCTGCTGCGCACCCGGTTCGCCCTGCCGAAACGGCCCGCCACGTTCCTGCGCCGCGCCCGCCTGGTCCGGCACCTCGACCAGGCTCTCGGAACACCCCTGACGATGGTCAACGGGGCCGCCGGCGCCGGCAAGACCCTCCTGGTCGCCGACTGGGCCGCCGGCCTCGCGGAACCGGTCGCCTGGCTCACGGCCGACCCCGCCGACCAGGCTCCCGGCATCTTCTGGGCCTACCTGCTGGAGGCGCTGCGCGCCGCGGGCGTACCGGTGACGGGCGACGTCGGCTGCCCCGCGGAGGCGGCCCATGTGGACCGGCGGACGCTGACCCGCCTGGCCGCCGACCTGGAGCGCCGGGACCACACCACCGTCGTCGTAGTCGACGAGTTCGACCGGGTGACCTCCCCCGAGATCGCGGAGCAGTTGCAGTTCGTCCTGCACCACGCCGGACGAGGCATGCGCCTGGTCCTCGTCTCCCGCACGGAACCCCTGCTGCCGCTGCACCGCTACCGGGCCTCGGGAGAGATCACGGAGATCCGGAACGCCGAGCTGGCCTTCACCTCCGAAGAGGCCCATGACCTGCTGTCGCGGCACGGACTGCACCTGCGGGCCGACGCCGTACGAGCCCTGGTGGAGCGGACCCAGGGCTGGGCCGCGGGCCTCCGGCTGTGCGCCCTGGCCGCCCGGCAGGGCACGGACCCCCACGCCTATCTGAAGCAGTTCGAAGCCGATCACAGCACGGTCGCCGACTTCCTGCTGGCAGAGGTGCTCGACCGGCAGACACCCGGCACCCAGGACCTGCTGCTGCGCATCAGCGTCCTGGACCGCTGCTGCCCCGACCTGGTGAACGCCCTGACACTGCGCACCGACGCGGAGCCGATCCTGGCCGCGCTGCAGCGCGAGAACGCGTTCGTCCACTACCTCGGACACTCCTGGTACAGCCTGCACCCCCTGTTCGCGGAGATCCTCCGCGCCCACCTGAGGGAACGCTTCCCCGGCCTGGAGCCGGAGCTGCGCGGCCGGGCCGCGCAGTGGCTGCGGCGATCCGGAGCCCTGCCCGACGCGCTGGTCCAGGGGGCCGCGGCGGACGACTGGGAGTTCACCGCCCGCGTGGTGATCGACGATCTCGCGATCGGGCAGCTCTTCACCGGGCTGCGCTCCGAGGAGCTGTCCGCCCTGTTCGAGGGGATGAGCCCCGAGGTCACGGGCCCGGCGCCCGACCTGGTGCGCGCCGCCCGTGAGCTGGGCCGGCGCGATCTCGAACACGGGCTGGCCCATCTGCGCCGGGCCGAGGAGGAACTGGGCCGGGACGAAGCCGCCGCGCCGGTGCGGCTCAGCTGTGCGCTCCTGGAAGCCCTGGCGGCCCGGCTGACCGGCTCCCCGGGCAGAGCGGAGCGCGCCGCCGAGCAGGCGAGGCGCCTCCAGCGTGAGGTCTCCGGGCAGCTCCTCGACGAGCACCCGGAACTCACCGCCCTCCTGCTCACCCACCTGGGCTCCGCCCGCCTGTGGGCCGGGCGCTTCGACGACGCCCGGACCGCCCTGTCGGCGGTGGCCGGGTCCCCGGACGGAGCGGCCACGGCCCTGCCCCGCTGGGAGGCCCTCGGCCACCTGGCGCTGATCGACTACCTCAACGGCTGGCCCGGCCCGGCCGAGCACAAGGCACTCGCGGCGGCCGGCCAGGCGGAGCGGTACAGCCTCCCGCGGCGCTCCCGGTCCGGCATCGGCCCGCTGGTCCTGGCCGCCGTCCTCATCGACCGTGACGAACTGGACGAGGCGCAGGCGCTCCTCGACGAAGCCCACTCGCTCGTCGAGGACCCGGTGGTGCGGGCCGGCCGGACCCTCGTCCGGGGGCGGCTGTTCCTGGCCCGGGGGGACGCCCGGGCCGCGCTGGCGGCGGCGGACGCGACCGTCCCGGCGGCCGTGAGCTCACCCTGGGCCGAGGACCACGCCGCCCTGCTCGCCTCCGCCGCCCACCTGGCCCGGGGACATCCCGAGCCCGCCCGGCAGGCCGTGGAGCGGGTGGCGCACCACCGCAGTGCGTGCGCGGTCGAGGCGGCCCGCGCCCGGCTCGCGGCGGGCCGGCCCGAAGGCGTGCTCGACCTGCTCGACAGCCTGCCGGAGAACGACCGGCCCGGCCCGGCCGTGACCGTCCGCGCCACGCTGGTACGCGCCCGGGCCGCCCTCGACACCGGTGACCCCACCACCGCCCGCCGTCTGGTCGCCCGGGCCCTCCTGGACGGCCGGCGCGAGCAGTTGCGCCGCCCCTTCCTGGAAGCCGGCCCCTGGATCCGTCCGCTGCTGAGCACCGGCCGACCGCGCGAACTGGCATCCGGCTGGCTCCTGCCGGGCCCCGGCCGGTACCGCGCCCCAGGGGCCGCCGCACCGGACGGGCCTGCGGAGCTCGCCGTCGAGGAGCTGAGCGCCCGCGAGCGTGACGTGCTGCGGCGCGTGGCCGAGATGATGTCGACGGAGGAGATCGCCGCCGACCTCCACGTGTCCGTGAACACCGTGAAGACCCACCTCAAGAGCATCTACCGCAAGCTCGCCGTCACCCGGCGCGGCGACGCCGTCCGCCGGGCGCGCGAACGGCGGCTCCTGTGAGCGGGACCCCGACCGCGGCCGGTGGAGCGGCAGGGCGGGCACGCGGTGCCGTGCGGCGGTCCCGGGCCGACTACACCGGCGGCGTCTACGGCTCCATGCTCGCCGCCTCCGTGGTGATCGGCGTCGGAACCCTGGGTTCGCTGCCCCGGGTGGAACTCGTGGCGCTGCTGCTGATGACCGGTGCGGTGTTCTGGCTCGCGCATGTGCACGCGCAGCTGTTCGGGGCGCGCCTGGCGCAGGGGGCCGTGGGACGCCGGGCCGTGCTCCAGGTGTGCCGCGAGGAGTGGCCGATCCTGGAGGCCGCCGTCCCGTCCGCCGTCGCCGTGGCGATCAGCGCGCTGCTGCCCCTGGACATGCCGGGCACCCTGTGGCTGGCGCTCTCCGTGGCGGTGGCCGGGCAGGTCGGCTGGTCGCTGGCCGCGGCGGCCCGGGCCGGTGCCTCGGGGAGGCAGATGGCCGTCTCCGCCGCGGTGAACCTGCTGCTCGGTCTGCTGATCATCATCCTCAAGATCGTCCTGAAGGAATGAGGAGCGGACGCAGGTTCACCTGCGCCGGGTGAGGGCGGACGGCTCGCCAGGGCGGACCATCGCAAGGGAAGGGCGTGCACGGCCCGCCCCACGCCGCCCGCGGGAGAGCAGCTCATGCGCTACGAGATCCGCGTCGACGGACACATGTCGGAGACGCTGGCCAAGGTCTTCCCGGAGCTGGATCACGTGGTGATGTCCGGTCAGACGGTCCTGTTCGGCCGCGTCATCGACGAGGCCCATCTGTACGGGCTGCTGACCCGCTTCCAGTCGCTGGGGCTCAGGGTCGTGGAGATGCGCCAGCTGCCGGAGTGAGCGGGTGCCGGGGTGAGCGGGCCGGAATGAGAGGACCGGGGTGAGCGGGGGTCACAGAACCGCCGTGCGAATCCTGCCGGAGCGGGCCGCCGCGCCCAGCGCCGCGAAATCGCGCTCGTTCTGATCGGCGTACGACTGGGCGAAGCCGGCGAGCGCGCGGTCGAACCGGTCGCTGCCGCCCAGATACGCCGCGATCGCGACGGGGTCGCCCGAGCGGGCGTGGGCCCGCGCCAGGCTCGCCCCGCACAGCCGCGCGAACAGGCGGAGCATGGCCGGGTCCATGGTGTCCGCACGGGCGATGCCCTTCCAGTCCCGCAGCTGGCGTACGTAGAAGTCCCGCTCGTGTCCGTCGAGGCCGAGGGCGTGCGTCCAGCCCAGGAGGATGTCACTGGTCGTCTGGATCAGCCGCTGTCCCGCCACCACGCGGCGGCCCTGGTTGTCGTAGCTGTCCCCGCCGGTGTGGGCGGCGAGCACCGACCGCTGTGCCTCCTTGGCCTGGAGCAGCAGGGGATCGTCGTCGTCCCGGCCGAGCAGCAGCACGATCCAGCAGCGGGTGCCGACACTGCCGACCCCCACCACCTTGCGGGCGATGTCCACCAGCCGGTAGCGGCGCAACAGGTGCCTGCGCTCGGAAGACAGACTGCCCGCATAGCCCTCCAGGACGTTGAGCAGCTCCTTCTCCTGGTCGGGCGAGGAGTCGGACACCAGATCCCGCAGCGGGGTGATCAGCGGTGGGTCCGGTGTGATCCGCCGCCCCTCGGCCGTGGTCCGGGTGAGCTTCGCGAAGGCCTGGAGGTGGGTGCGCGTACGGGCCTTCGCCGTGGCCTCGGCGGTACGGCGCCTGGCCTCCTTGCTCATCGACGCGGCCATCAGCTCCCGCATGTGGTCGGCGTCGTCCTGCGCGTACCAGATGTCCAGGGTGCGCATGCCGGCGAACTCCCGCATCCGCTGCCGGTAGGCGCGTACGCACGTCTCCACCGCGCTGTTCTGCTCCGCGGTGCCGAAGCCGTTGGCCCGGCCCGCGATGGCGAAACTGGCCGCCAGCCGCTTGACGTCCCACTCGAACGGCCCGGCCAGCGTCTCGTCGAAGTCGTTGATGTCGAAGACCAGATGACGCTCCGGCGAGGCCAGCAGCCGGAAGTTCAGCAGATGGGCGTCCCCGCACAGCTGCACCCACAGCCCGGTGTCCGCGGCGGCCCCGAGATCGGCGGCCATGATCGCCGCTGCGCCCCGGTAGAAGCGGAACGGGGACTCGAGCATGCGGCCGTAGCGGACCGGCACCAACTCCTGCACCCGGGTGGCCGACTGGCGCTCCACCACCTCGACCGGGTCGGGCCGCTCCGGCCCCGCCTCGAACCGGCTGTGGGACGAACGCGGCACCCGCCGCCTTGCGCCCCGGCCCGACTCCGCGCGCTCGGCCGGGGACAGGAACTTCGTGGTGAGGCTCGGTACGGTCATGGCTCAGTCCTCCCGCCGGGAGGAGAAGTCCTCCGACGGCTCGTGGCCCCGTCTGCGCAGCCCGGCCTGCACCGCGCCGGCGAGAATCCGTGCCGCAACGCCCACCAGCAGCAGCCCGCCGACCATCTGAAGCATCGTCAGGACCCGCCCCGTCTGGGAACGGGCGACGATGTCGCCGTACCCGACGGTGGTGAACGTGGTGAGTGTGAAGTACAGCGAGTCCGTCTTCGTCAGCGGCTCGCTGAAGGAACCCGGGGTGGAGTGCTCCAGCAGGAAGTAGGCGCCCGCGAAGAGCAGGATGTACAGGACGAGCGTGGCGGCCAGGGCCTCGACGGCCTTCAGCCGGGGGAACGGCGAGCGGGCGATGGCCTGTACCTCCCACCAGAAGACCAGGACGACCAGCAGCAGGCCGCAGGCGAGCAATACCGAGGTGCCGGTGCTGGTGCTGCGGCCGTCCAGGGGCAGCACGTAGTAGACGATCACGAGGCCGGTCGCGATGAGCGCCGCGCGCAGCAGGACGGTGGCCTTCGCGCGCCGCCTCGGTCGCTCTCGCGGCTGCCGCCGCTGCCGCTCCCGCTCCTGCCGGGGCCGGGCTGGCTCGGTCCGGGCGGTGGCTGGATCGTTCATCGCGTCTCTCGGTCCTGTCGGGTGCGCTCTCCACCTCACCGCCACGGCGCCGGGAACGGATCACCCGTCGCGGGTGACCCGGCGGCCGGCGGGGCGCGCGACGGCCCAGGTCGCGCTGTCACTGACGGCCGGACCGGTCCGGCCGGGGTCCGGCACGCTCACCCGTCCCGGGTGAGGCGGACCCGTGCCGGACATGGGCACGCTGAGAACGGCACGGAACGGCCTGCCGGGCGACGTGCGCCCGGAACGGAGGAGTGACATGAGTGCGCAGACCTACCTGGCGTACGACTTTCCGTTGTTGAGCGCCTTCTGGACGATGCTCTGGTTCTTCCTGTGGATCATGTGGTTCGTGCTGCTCTTCCGCGTCGTCCTCGACATCTTCCGCGACGACGATCTGGGCGGGTGGGCCAAGACCGGCTGGCTGGTGTTCTGCATCGTCCTGCCGTTCCTCGGCGTGTTCGTCTACGTCGTCGCGCGCGGCAAGAACATGGGCCGCCGGGAGATGTCCCAGGCCCGCGCGCAGCAGGAGGCCTTCGACAGCTACATACGGGAGACCGCCAAGGGCGGCGAAGGACGGGGGAGCAGCGTCGACGAACTCGCCAGGCTGTCCGAGATCCGCGCCCGCGGCGACATCACGGACGACGAGTTCCGCAGGGCGAAGGAGCTGGTCCTGAGCGGCTCCGGCCCGTCGGAACCCTAGCCCCCGACAGAAACGAGGCAGCAGGATGACCGCCACACACCCTACGCACGCGCACTCGACGGCGAAACGCGAATGGGCCGTCGGTCTGATGGTCTTCGCCGCCGTCATGCTCATGATCGGTGGGATCCTGGGCATCATGCGTGGCATCGCGGCGATCGCGGAGGACGAGGTGTTCCTCTCGACCCCCAACTACGTCTTCGCGTTCGACCTGACGAGCTGGGGCTGGATCCACCTGGCCCTGGGCGCGGTCGCCGTGCTCGTCAGCATGGGGCTGTTCCAGGCGTCGACGTGGGCACGCGTCGCCGGCGTGGGCATCGCCGGACTCGTCATCATCGCCAACTTCCTCTCCCTGCCGGCCTACCCGGTCTGGTCGGTCGTGATGATCGCGATCTCCGGGTTCATCATCTGGGCCCTGTGCACGGTGAAGGAGGACGACGCCTGGGAGCCGTTCGAACAGACCCCGAGCAATCCGTGAGGTACCCGTGACGCCCGGGCAGGCGGAACCCGCCCGGGCGATTCCAGGGTGGTCAGCGGGTCGTCGTACCCGCCCCCGTCTCCGCCGACCGCCGCTGCGACAGCGCGACGCGCGGCCACGCGGCGATGTCGCGCCGCAGTTGGCGGTCGTGTGTGGCCAGGACGACCGCCGCCTGCGTGGAGTGCAGCGCTTCGGTGAGTTCGTCGACCAGGGCGATGGACAGATGGTTGGTCGGCTCGTCCAGCAGCAGGACGTGCGGGCGGGCGGCGAGGGCCAGGGCCAGGTCGAGACGCCGCTGCTGACCCATCGACAGCTCGGCCACCGGCTTGTCGGTGTCCCGTGAGGTGAGCAGGCCCAGCGAGCCGAGCCCCACCACCTCGCCCTCCTTCAGCACACCCGCTGTGACGAGCTCGGCGGTGTGCGCCTCGTAGAGGTCACGGGCCCGCCGCTGCGTCGCCCGCGGCGACTCCTGCCCGAGCAGCCGCAGCCGCACCCTGCGGGCCCAATGCACCCGGCCCGAGCCGGGGGCCAGCCGCCCGGCCAGGACGGACAGGAGCGTGGACTTGCCCGCCCCGTTCGGGCCGGTGACGGCCAGCCGGTCGCCGGACGTCACCGACAGGCTCGTGGAGTCGTGCAACCGCCCGCCGACCGTCACCTCCTCCACCCGCAGCAGGACGACACCGGGCCGCGCGGGCAGCTCGGGCAGCGAGAAACGCTGGGGCGGGACCGGCGCGGTGACCTTGTGCCGGTCCAGGTCGTCCTGGCGCCGGTGGACGGAACGCACCAGCGCTCCGGCCCGGGTGGCGCGCTGGTGCTTGCCGGTGCCCTTGTCCGGGCGCCAGCCGGTGCTCAGCCGGTTCTGCGCCTCGGACAGCGCCTGTTTCAGACGGACGTGCTCGGTCTGCTGCTGCTCGTACTCCTCCTCCCAGCGGACCAGTTCGGCCTCCCGCCCCTCGCGGTAGCCGGTGTAGCCGCCGCCGTACACGCCCGGCCGGCCGTCGCGGGTGGGGTCGAGATCGAGGATCGTGGTGGCCACGTCAGCGAGGAGCGCCCGGTCGTGGCTGACCACCACGACGCCGCCGGCATGGGCGCGCAGCCTGGCGGTGAGGTACTCGAGCCCCGCCAGGTCCAGGTGGTTGGTGGGCTCGTCCAGGAGCAGGAAGTCGTAATCGGCACCCAGCAGACAGGCCAGCCGGATCCGGTAGCGCTGGCCGACCGACAGCGTGGCCAGCGGCCGGGCCCGGTCGCTGACCGCACCGAGTCCGTCCAGGGCGACGTCCACCCGCCGGTCGGCGTCCCAGGCGTCCAGCGCCTGCGCCACCTCCAAGGCGTCGGCGTAGGCCTGTTCGGCCCCGGGGCGTTCCACCGCGAGCGCTTCCGCCGCGGCGTCCAGGTGCCGCAGGGCCGCGCGGGCGTCGGCCAGGTGGTCGTCGATGAAGTCGCCGACCGTGCGCTCGTCCTCGGCCGGCATCTCCTGCTCGGCCAGGGCGAGGGTGCCCACGCGGTGCAAGGTCCCCTCGTCCGGGGCCAGGAGGCCGGCCAGGACGTGCAGCAGGGTCGACTTGCCGCGGCCGTTCTCGCCGACGACGCCCCAGCGCGACCTCGGGGAGATCTTCATGTCGACGTCGTGCAGCACGGTGCGGCCCCCGCGGTCGACGCGGATCGAGGCGCAGGTCAGCTGGGCCCGGTCGCGGGCAGGCAAAACAAGGGTGGTCACGTTCTCTTCCTCCGTGAGGAGGCACACTTCACCCCCGGTTCGGGCGGGGATGCGAGCGGGCCATCGGATCCGACGGACGGCCTGCCCGGAACAGGGCGGGCCGTGGGCGACGTCGCGGCTCTCAGCGCCCTGTACGAGGGCGGAGCCGGTGGCCCGGATCAGAGGTAGAGAACGTAACTCACACAAACATGCTAACAGTTGCCGCCGCGAGCGCTCAGGCGCGCGTGCGCACCAGCAGCAGCGCCACGTCGTCGTCGGGCTCCGGGCTCAGCGCGCTGAGGAGGCTGTCGCTGGTCCGCTGCAGGTTCGGCCCCGCGTTCCGCAGGAGGTGGGTCAGCGTGCTGAGCCCGGTGTCGATCGGCTCCCCTCGGTTCTCGACCAGCCCGTCCGTGTACAGGGCGAGCAGCGAGCCCGGGGGAAGCTCCACCTCCACGGTGCCGAACTCCACGCCCCCCACCCCGAGCGGTACGCCGCCCGGCACGTCGACGAGCTTCGCGCTGCCGTCAGCCCCGGCGAGCACGGGCGGCAGGTGCCCCGCGCTGGACAGGGCACAGGTGCCGCGCCCCAGGTCGCACACGGCGTACACACAGGTGGCGATCGCGTCGCCGAGCGAGCCGGCGATGTCGTCGAGGTGCCGCAGCAGCTCGGCGGGCGGCAGGTCCAGCCGGGCCAGTGCCCGCGTCGCCGTACTCAGCTGCCCCATGATCGCCGCGGCCTGGACGCCCTTGCCCATGACGTCCCCGACGACGAGCGCGGTGCGCCCCGGCCCCAGCGGCAGTACGTCGTACCAGTCGCCGCCGACCTCGCTGAGGGCTGGACGGTAGCGGGCGGCGATGTCGAGCCCCTCCTGCTCGGCGGGCGCGGCGGGAAGCAGGCTGCGCTGGAGGGTGAGGGCGGTGCCGCGCTCGCGTCCGTAGAGGCGGGCGTTGTCGATGCAGATGGCGGCGCGCGCGGCGAGCTCCGAGGCGAGCACCCGGTCCCGGTCGTCGAAGGGGCGTTCGTCGACCGTGCGGTACAGGGTGAGCGTGCCGAGCACCTTGCCGCGGGCCATCAGCGGCACCGCCATGTAGGAGTGCGCGCCGGCCTCGCGCAGGGTCTTCGCGGCCCGCCCGTCCCGGGCGATGCGCCGCATCATCTTCGCGTCCACGCGCTCGACCAGGACGGGGCGGGCGCTGCGGACGCACTGCGTGATGATCCGTGACGAACCGTAGGTGGCGAGCTCGCCGACCGGGTCGGCGGCGTGGATGGCGTCGGTGGGGTAACCGGCGGCGACGGCCAGCGCTCGGAACTCGGCGGGGGCACCGCCCGACACCGGCGCGATGGTGCCGTGCGCCACGACGGACTCCAGCACGTCCACGGCGGCCAGGTCCGCGAGCTGCGACACCACCACGTCGGCCAGTTCCCGGGCGGTCTGCTGAAGGTCCAGCGTGGTGCCGATCCGCACCCCCGCGTCGGCGATCACCGACAGATGCTGACGGGCCTGGGCGACCTCGGCCGCGGCCTGCTGCCGCTCGGTGACGTCCAGAACGGCCATCGCGAGGCCCAGCACCCGCCCGTCGGTGTCCTCGATGCGGTGATACGACTCCGAGTAGGCGCGGTCCTGGACGTCCGCCGCCGTCCGGCCGACGGTCTGCTGGTCGAGCAGGGGCCTGCCGGTCTCCAGGACGTGCCGCATCCGGGCCTCGATGGCCTCCACCTCCAGGTCCGGCAGCACCTCGCCGACCCGGCGCCCCAGCACGGCCTCCTCGGGCACGCCGTTGATCCGCTCCAGCGCGGGATTGACCCCGACCCAGCGCAGGTCGTTGTCGAAGACGGCGATGCCGAGCGGGGTCTGGTTGACGAGGCTGTGCGAGAGGGCGAGGTCCCGCTCCACGATCCGTACGGTCGTCGCGTCCGTGGCGAGGCCCAGCAGATGGGGCTGTCCCTCGGGGTCGAGGAGCCGCATCGTGCGGAACTCCACTGCCCGGTCCGTGCCGTCCTTGTGCCGCAACGGGAAGACACCCGCCCAGCGGGCCCCCGAGCTGACCTGGGCGAACAGCTCCCTGACCCGGGTCCGGTTCTCGGGCGCGACCAGGAGCGTGTCGGCGCGCCGGCGCAGGGCCTCCGCCGGGGTGTACCCGAGCAACTGCTCGATCTCGGGGCTCCACAGGGCGATGTGCCCGCCCGCGTCCAGGACCACGGCCGCGACCTTCAGAAGATCCAGCAGGCCGCCTGGCGCGGCCGTGACGGAGTCGCGATCCGAGGTCGCATACCCGTTCATGCGAGCCGCTCCTTCCGGCGCGGCAAATGGTCCGGCCAAGATCCGTCGCACAGGCTGTCCGATGAGGTCACAGTACGGTCGGTGGAGCGGCACTGTCGCGCCGAAATGACAAAAAATCGAGGGTCGGACCGCGGTTCCGACCATGGAGGGGGAGTGCCGTCATGAGTGACTGGTCGTTGGGGGAGAGTCTGGACACGGCGGCGGGCACCGTCCGCTGGGACCGGCTCGGGGATCCGGGCGGCGAACCGGTCGTGCTGCTGCACGGGACGCCCTTCTCGTCGTACGTGTGGCACGAGATCGCTCCCGCTCTCGCCGCCGTCGGGTACTCCGTCCACGTCTGGGACATGCCGGGCTACGGCGCCTCGGACATGTACCCGGGCCAGGACGTCTCGCTGGGCGTCCAGGGGGAGGTGTTCACCGAGCTGCTGGCGCACTGGAAGCTCGCGGAGCCGTCCGTCGTCGCGCACGACTTCGGCGGCTGTGTGGCGCTGCGCGCGCACCTGCTGCACGGGGCCCGGTACCGGCGGCTCGCGGTGGTCGACCCGGTGGCCCTCGAGCCCTGGGGCTCCCCCTTCTTCCGGCTGGTCGGGGAGCACAGCCAGGTCTTCGAGCAGCTGCCGCCGCCCCTGCACGAGGCCCTGGTGCGGCAGTACGTGACGTCCGCGAGCAACCTGGGCCTGCGTCCGGCCGCGCTCGACGCGCTGGTCCGGCCGTGGACGGGGGAGCGGGGGCAGGCCGCCTTCTACCGCCAGATCGCGCAGGCCGACCAGCGCTACACCGACGAGATCCAGCCGCTGTATCCCACGCTCGATCTGCCGGTGACGGTCTGCTGGGGCACCGAGGACACCTGGATCCCGTTCGCCAAGGGGCAGGAACTGGCCGCCATGATCCCCGGCGCCAGGCTGCGGCCGGTACCGGGGGCGGGGCATCTCGTGCCGCTGGACGCCCCCGCGCGGCTGATCAGCGAGGTGCTCGTCTTCCTCACGGCCTGAGAGCAGCCGAACCATCAGGACCGCACAAAGTCCGACGCGGTCATTGCTTCGATTGTGTGCGAGTCCTAGGGTGTGCCTGCTCAGCAGTTGCTCCGTCACCGTCAGTTGACACGTATCCCAACAGAAACACCCATCGAGGGTGTGCAGTTGAGGATCGTGGCTGACGTGCCCTCAGTCCGTGCAGCACCGCACCTGTCGAACCGAGGAAGGCCACGGTCATGCCGCACCCGCACCAGCTCCCGTCCCCCGCCGACCGGCCCGTAGTCAGCCGCCGCCGGCTGCTCGAAGGGGGCGCCGCCGTGCTCGGCGCGCTCGCCCTCTCGGCGTCGCCCACCGCAGCGCACGCGGCCGGCCGGCGCCCGGCGGCGGACGGCCCTCCGGAGTGGAACGACGGACTGGCCGTGTACCGGGTGGGCACCGAGCCACCGCACACCACGCTGATGCCGTACGCGGACCTCGGGCAGGCACTGGACGCCGACCGCACGCGCTCGCCGTACCGGCAGAGCCTCGACGGCAAGTGGAAGTTCGCCTACGCCGACCGGCCCGACGACCGGGACACCGACTTCTACCGCACCGACCTCGACGACTCCGGCTGGGACACCATCCCGGTGCCCTCCGCCTGGCAGTTGCAGGGCTACGACTTCCCGATCTACATCAACATCACCTACCCCTGGTGGGGCCCCAACGGCGGCGGCGAGGACGCCCAGCCGCCGGCCGCCCCGACCCGCTACAACCCCGTCGGCCAGTACCGCCGTACGTTCACGGTCCCGAAGAACTGGTCGGGCCGGCGCACCTTCCTGCACTTCGAGGGCGTCAAGTCCGCCCACTACGTGTGGATCAACGGCGAGCTGGCCGGATACCACGAGGACTCCTACACCTCCGCCGAGTACGACATCACCCGCCACCTCAAGCCGGGCACCAACCAGATCGCCGTCGAGGTGTACCGCTACTCCGACGCCGAGTGGCTCGAGGACCAGGACATGATCCGGCTGAGCGGCATCTTCCGCTCGGTCCACCTGTACTCCACGCCCTCCGTGCACCTGCGCGACTTCAAACTGGACACCCCGCTCGGCGACGACTACGCCTCCGCCGACCTCAAGGTCACCGCACACGTCCGCGACTACGGCGGCGAGGGCGCGGGCCGCTACACCGTCGAGACCCAGCTCTACGACGCGCGCGGCCACGCCGTCTGGCCCCGGCCGCTGAAGCAGCCCGTCGACGTCCCGGCCGGCGACGAGGCCACCGCCGAGGCGTCCAGAGCCGTCCCCTCGCCGAAACTTTGGTCGGCCGAGCACCCGGACCTCTACACCGCGGTGCTGCGGCTGCGCGACCCGGCCGGCAGGGTGGTCGAGACCCTCTCGCACCGGGTCGGCTTCCGCGAGTTCGCGCTCAAGGACGGCCTGATGCGCATCAACGGCAAGCCGGTCTCCTTCCGCGGCACCAACCGGCACGAGATGCACCCCGTCACCGGCTCGGCGCTCACCAGGGCCCAGATGATCGAGGACATCGAGATCATCAAGCGCCTCAACATCAACAGTGTCCGCACCTCGCACTACCCCAACAGCCCGCTGTGGCTGGAGCTCGCCGACGAGTACGGCCTGTACCTCGTGGACGAGACCAACCTCGAGACCCACGGCATCCGGGACAAGTTCCCCGGAAGCGGCCACCCCGAGTGGACCGAAGCGTGCGTGGTCCGCGCCCAGAACATGGTCCACCGCGACAAGAACCACGCCTCGGTGGTCATCTGGTCCCTCGGCAACGAGGCGGGCGGCGGCACCACCTTCAACGCCATGTACGACTGGATCCGCGGCTACGACCCCACCCGCGTCATCCAGTACGAGGGCGACGACCGCCCGGGCATCAGCGACATCCGCTCCGAGATGTACGACAGCCCGCAGCGCGTCGAGGCCCGCGCCAAGGACACGAACGACAAACGGCCGTACGTGATGGTCGAGTACTCCCACGGCATGGGGAACTCCAACGGCAACTTCAAGAAGTACTGGGACATCGTCCGCCGCTACGACGTCCTCCAGGGCGGCTGGATCTGGGACTTCGTCGACCAGGCCCTGAGCTGGCCCACCCCGACGCGCAAGCTGCTGACCGAGTCCGGCCCGGGCGCCCTGCGCGGCGAGATCATGGCGCCCGCCGGCACCTTCGACCGTGCCAAGGGCGTCTTTGGCGGCACCGTCTTCCCCCGCGACGCCCGCCTCGACCTCACCGGCTCCCTCACGCTGGAGGCCTGGGTCACCCCGCACGTGACGGGCTATCACCAGCCCATCATCGCCAAGGGCGACACCCAGTACGCCCTCAAGCAGTCCGACAGGACGCTGGAGTTCTTCATTCACGGCGGCGGCCAGTGGGTCACCGCGAGCTGGGCCCTGCCCGACGACTGGACGGGCAAGGAGCACCACATCGCCGGTGTCTTCGACGCGGACGCGGGGACGCTCACCCTGTACGTCGACGGCTCGGTGCGCGGCACCCGCACGACCACTCGGCGCCCCAGCGACAACACGGCGTCCCTGGCGCTCGCCACCGACGTCGACAACCCGACCCGGGAGTTCAGCGGCACCATCCGGCGCGCTCGCGTGTACGCCCGCCCGCTGAGCGCGGCGGAGCTGGCCTCGGACGACCGCGGCCCGGACGACGAGGGCGTACGGTTCTGGTTCGACGCCGCCACCGTCGGGCTCACCGAGAAGCGCCCGCGCGACAAGACCTTCTACGCCTACGGCGGCGACTGGGGCGACAACCCCAACGACGGCGCCTTCTCCGGCGACGGCATCGTCACCGCCGACCGCGGCCACACCGGCAAGGCCGCCGAGGTCAAGCAGATCTACCAGGCGATCAACGCCGCCCCGGCCTCGGGCGGACCCGGCGCCGTCAAGCTCACCAACGAGTACCTGTTCACCAACCTCCGCGAGTTCGACGGGCATTGGTCCCTCGTCGCCGACGGCAAGGTCGTCCAGCGCGGCCGGCTGACCCGCGACCAGCTCGATGTGGGACCGCTGACCGCCAAGGACATCAAGGTGCCGGTGCGGCTGCCGGCGAAGCCCGAGCCGGGCACGGAGTACTTCCTCCAGCTCTCCTTCACCACCAAGGAACGCACCAAGTGGGCCAAGGCGGGCTTCGAGGTCGCCAAGCAGCAACTGGCCCTCGACGCGGGCGGCCCGGCGGTGAAGCCGGCCCCGCTCGCCGGCGTGCCCGCCCTGCGCCACACGGACGGGGACAAGACCCTCTCGGTGAAGGGCGGGAACTTCTCGGTCACCTTCGACAAGAGCACCGGCACCATCACCTCCTACGAGGCGGCCGGCACGCCTTTGATCACCTCCGGCCCCGTCCCGAACTTCTGGCGGGCGCCCACCGACAACGACCGGGGCAACGGCCACCACACCCGCAACCAGACCTGGCGCGACGCCGGGGCGAAGCGGAAGGTGGCGGACGTACGGGTGCGGCCCCTGGGCGACCGGGCCGTGGAGGTCACGGTCACCGGCACACTGCCCACCGGCACGGAGTCCACGTACTCCACCACGTACACGGTCTTCGGCAACGGTGAGATCAAGGTCGACAACACCCTGCACCCGGGCGCCTCGAACCTGCCGTACATCCCCGAGGTCGGCACCCTGCTGTTCCTGCCTCGCCGTCTTGACCGGCTGCACTACTACGGCCGTGGCCCCGAGGAGAACATGTGGGACCGCAACAACAGCACCGACGTGGGCCTGTACTCCGGCACCGTCTCCGGGCAGTGGACCTCCTATCTGCGCCCCCAGGAGAACGGCAACAAGACCGACGTCCGCTGGGCCGCCCTGACGGACGGCGGCGGACGCGGACTGCTCGTCTCCGCCGAGCCGCTGCTGGAGATCAATGCCTCGCGCTTCACCCCGGAGGACCTGTCGGTCGGCGCCCGCCACGACTACCAGCTCACCCCGCGGGACGCGGTGGTCCTGCGGATCAACCACCGCCAGATGGGCGTGGGCGGCGACAACAGCTGGGGCGCGCACACGCACGACGAGTTCAAGCTGCTCGCCGACCGCGACTACGCGTTCACCTACCGGCTGCGTCCGCTGACGCGGGTGAGTGAGGCGATGGACGCCTCACGCCGTCCGACGGCGACCGAATAGCACGCACGGTGGGACAGCGGCGCCGCCGCCTCAGTCGGCGGTGTCGCTGATCCCCAGGCGCAGATGCTCCACGTGGTACACGGCCTGGTCGAGCAGCTCGGCGACATGGTGGTCGTGCAGCGCGTACACGACCGAACGGCCCCGCCGCTCGCCCACCACCAGGCCAAGATTGCGCAGCAGCCGCAGCTGGTGCGAGCAGGCCGACTGCTCCATGCCCACCTCGGCCGCCAACTCGGTGGCCGGCAGCGGGCCTTCCCGCAGCCGCGCGAGGATCAGCAGACGGGAGGGTGTGGACAGGGCCTGGAGCGTGGTGGCCACCTTCGCGACGTTGTCCGCGTCCAGGCGTACGCGCTCGCCGGCGTCCTGCGCGGTGGTGACGGCTCCATGACCCATGACGTCATCGTACCGGGCACACACGAACACATGAATGAATCTTCATCTGTCCCGGTCCGGGCAGGTCGATGTCGGATTCTCGCCAGACCCGCCGCCTGGCGGTGACGGATGCTGGACGTATGCAGATGGGGATGCACACCGACACCGAGCGTTGCGTACGCGCCGTCCAGTCCAAGGACGCGCGCTTCGACGGCTGGTTCTTCACGGCCGTCCTGACGACCCGCATCTACTGCCGTCCAAGCTGTCCGGTCGTGCCGCCCAAGCCGGAGAACATGGTCTTCCACCCGAGCGCCGCGGCCTGCCAGCAGGCCGGGTTCCGGGCCTGCAAGCGCTGCCGGCCCGACACCAGCCCCGGCTCCCCGGAGTGGAACCAGCGGGCCGACCTGGTGGCCCGCGCCATGCGGCTGATCGCCGACGGCGTCGTGGACCGCGAGGGCGTGCCGGGTCTCGCCGGACGGCTCGGCTACAGCACCCGGCAGGTCGAGCGCCAGCTGCTCGCGGAACTGGGCGCGGGCCCTCTCGCGCTCGCCCGGGCACAGCGCGCCCAGACGGCCCGGGTGCTCATCGAGACGACGACCCTGCCGATGGCGCAGCTCGCCTTCGCCGCCGGCTTCGCCTCGATCCGCACCTTCAACGACACCGTCCGCGAGGTCTTCGCCCTGTCCCCGAGCGAGCTGCGCACCCGCGCCCCGAAGCGACAGGGCACGAGCACGCCAGGCGCGCTCGCCCTGCGGCTGCCCTTCCGGACCCCGCTCAACCCCGACAACCTCTTCGGCCACCTCGCCGCGACGGCCGTACCCGGGGTGGAGGAGTGGCGCGACGGCTCCTACCGCCGCACCCTGCGCCTCCCGTACGGCCACGGCATCGTGGCGCTGACTCCCACCCCCGACCACATCGCCTGCCGCCTCACCCTCAGCGACCTGCGCGATCTGACCGTCGCCATCAGCCGCTGCCGCCGCCTGCTCGACCTGGACGCCGACCCGGTCGCGATCGACGACCAGCTGCGCACCGACCCGGCACTCGCACCGCTGGTCGACAAGGCACCCGGCCGGCGTGTCCCGCGCACGGTGGACGAGGCCGAGTTCGCCGTCCGGGCCGTGCTCGGCCAGCAGGTCTCCACTGCCGCCGCCCGCACCCACGCGGCCCGCCTGGTCACCGCGCACGGCGAACCGGTCGACGACCCCGAGGGCGGCCTCACCCATCTCTTCCCGGCGCCCGAGGCCCTCGCGGCACTGGACCCCGAGTCGCTGGCGATGCCCCGCAGCCGCCGCACCACCTTCACCACCCTGGTCCGGCAACTCGCCGACGGCGAACTCCACCTGGGAGTGGAGAGCGACTGGCCGCGCAGCCGCGCCCAGCTCCTCGCCCTGCCCGGCTTCGGCCCCTGGACGGCCGACGTCATCGCCATGCGCGCACTCGGCGACCCGGACGCCTTCCTCCCCACCGACCTCGGCATCCGCCGCGCCGCGAAGGAACTCGGCCTGCCCTCCACGCCCGCGGCGCTCACCGCACGCGCGGCCGCCTGGCGCCCCTGGCGGGCCTACGCCGTCCAGTACCTCTGGGCGACGGACAGCCACCCGATCAACTTCCTCCCGGTATAAGGACGTTCGATGAAGCACCACACCGTGACCGACAGCCCCTACGGCCCCCTCACCCTCGTCGCCGACGACGGCGTCCTGTGCGGCCTCTATATGACCGACCAGCGCCACCGCCCGCCGGAGGAGACCTTCGGCACCCGCGACGACACCCTGTTCGCGGAGGCGGAGGAACAACTCGAGGCGTACTTCGCGGGCGAGCTCAAGGAGTTCACCGTCGAACTCCGCCTGACGGGCACCCCGTTCCAGCGCACCGTCTGGGAGCAACTGAGCCGCATCCCCTACGGCGAGACCCGCACCTACGGCGAACTCGCCGCCACCCTCGGCACCCCCACCGCCTCCCGAGCGGTCGGCCTCGCCAACGGCCGCAACCCCGTCGGCATCATCGTCCCCTGCCACCGCGTCCTCGGCGCGAACGGCAGCCTCACGGGCTACGGCGGCGGCCTGGACCGCAAACGCCGACTGCTGGCGTTCGAGAGCGGGGCCGCGCTGTTCTAGGCGGCGTCGCCGAGGCGGCGCAACAGCTCGGGCAGGGCCGTTCCGATGGGTTCCCGCACGATCTCGTCGGCGCGCTCGTCGTACGGCGTCGGCTCGGCGTTGACGATGATCAGACGGGCGCCGTGGTCGGCGGCGACACCGGCGAGGCCGGCGGCGGGCTGGACCTGGAGGCTTGTGCCGACGGCGATGAACACCTGGCAGGCCTTGCTGATGGCGGCCGCCTCGCCGAGGACGACGGGGTCGAGCCGCTGGCCGAACATCACCGTCGCCGACTTCAGGACACCGCCGCACTCCAGGCACTGCGGATCCGCCTCACCGGCCTCGACCCGTGCCAGCGCGTCCTCCATCGGGCCGCGGGCGTGGCAGCCGGTGCATACGAAACTCCGTGCTGTGCCGTGCAGTTCGAGGACCTTGCGGGCGGGCATCCCGGCGAGCTGGTGCAGCCCGTCCACGTTCTGCGTGATCACCCGCACCGGCACCCCTGACCCCTCCAGGTCGGCGATGGCCCGGTGGGCGGCATTGGGCTCGGCGAGCAGCGTCCGGTTCTTGCGCCGCATCTGCCACGACCGCCGCCGGATCTCCGGATCGCCCATGTAGTACTCGTACGTCACGAGCTTCTCGGCCTCCGGATCGCGCCGCCACAGCCCGTTCGGACCGCGGTAGTCCGGGATCCCGGAGTCGGTGCTGATACCGGCACCGGTGAGCAGGGCGACGAGGGGCTTGGCCATGATCCGAGGGTAGGACGCAGGGCCACTCGGAGCGAACGGATATCCGACGTGGGGCGGTCGCGAACGCCACTGACCTGACGATTGATCAGGTGGCGCGACCGAGACCCACCGCCCCGTCAGCCGACCCGGTCGCCGTTCTCCAGCTCCGCCGTGCCCGAGCCGTCCGCCAGGACGTCCAGGGCGGTGAGGACGCGGCGGCCGAGGGCGCCCGGCAGGTACTCGGTCAGCTCCTCGCGCGGTACGAGGCGCCAGGACAGCAGTTCCTCCTCCTGGAGGCGGATCGTCTTGAGGGTGTCCTCGCCGAGCACCCCGCCGTCGTACAGATACGCCACCAGCGGCGGACGCCCCGGGCCGTGCACCCAGTCCACCGCCAGCAGCGGGCCGAGCTCACGGTCCAGGCCGATCTCCTCGGCCGTCTCGCGCCGTGCACCCTGCCGCGGGGTCTCGCCGGCGTCGGACTCGATCGTGCCGCCGGGCAGCGTCCAGCCGTCCCGGTAGTTGGGCTCGACGAGCAGGACCCTGCCCTCGCCGTCCCGGAACAGCGCGGCAGCGCCGGCCAGGACGCGGGGCAGGGACGCGATGTAAGCGGCGAAGTCAGCAGAGGTGGTCATTGGGGCAGGGTAACCACCGGATGCCGGCTCAGCCGCAGGGGAAGATCCGGTCGGACTTGTAGTTGATGTAGAGGCTGCTGGAGGTCGAGCCCATCTTGGCGGTCACCGGGGCGCAGGCGAAGCTGGAGACGCGCACCGGGCCCGCGTACTCGCTGAAGTTGCCCGAGTCCGGGTCGCAGGACGTGTTGCCCACCTTGCAGACCTGCACGTACATGTACTGCGCCTTGCCGACGTTGTTGTCGAGGATGACGCAGCCCTTGCCGCCGTTCTCGTAGGAGAAGAGGGTCGCCAGGCGCTCGGCGGGGTCGGTGCCGAGGGGCAGCGGAATGCCCTTCTTCAGCGTGTAGCCGGTGCCGCAGACGTTGGCCGCGGCCGCGACGGCAGCCGGGTCGGCCTGCGCGACGGCCACGGTCTCGGCGTCGGCCTTCGCCGAGATCGGCACCGAGGGCTGTTCGACGGCGACGGCCTGCGGCGCGGTGAGCACGGCGGCGGACAGGACGGTCGCGGAGGCGGCGGCACGCAGAGCGGTTCTGAGACGAGACATGACAAGCGGACGCTTTCTGTCGGGCGCGAGAACGCGGACCGGATGACTGGAAATGATCGACTGAGTCGATGGCCAGATCACTTTACGGTCGGGTTTGATCGACACTGGCGGGTGATCAGTAAGTGGCCGGAATCAGCCGAATGGAAGCGTTTTCAAGCGGAACCACCCGGAGCGCCAGGAAGCCGTGGCCGATACTGAGCCCCGATGAGCCCCGGATCCGGAAGCGGAAGAACGGGTCCGGCGCCGCATCGGGCCGGGAATGGCCGGTTTCCTGCGGTCAGGCCGCCGGTTTCCGCCAGCCGCAGCGTCCGCTCGGCCAGCTCGCTGATCCGCACCCCGTCGAAGCCGAACACCGCACTGCGGACCGTGTCCTCCAGCGGCGCTTTCCAGTGGTCCGGGATGGCGGCCGCCCCGCCGAACACGCCCGCCACCGAACCCGCGGTCGCGCCGTTGGAATCGGTGTCCAGGCCGCCGCGCACGGTCAGGGTGATGGTGCGCGTGAAGTCGCCGTCCCCGTAGAGCAGGCCGGCGGTCAGAACGGCGGCATTCGGAACGGTGTGGATCCAGCCCATCCCGACGGTCTCCTCGGCGATCGTGGTGAGCGTGTCCTCCCAGGTCATCCGGGTGTCGTGCAGGGAGACCACCCGGCGCACCGTCCGGGCCAGCCGGCTGCTCGCCGGGATCACGGTCAGGGCCTGGTCGACCGCATGCCGCACGGTGGGTGCCGTGAACGCCGCCGAGATCAGCGCCGCCGCCCACATCGCCCCGTAGACCCCGTTGCCGGTGTGCGACAGCACCGCGTCCCGCCGGGCCAGCGAGGCGGCCCGGCGCGGCACGCCCGGGCAGGTCCAGCCGTAGATGTCGGCCCTGATCAGCGCCCCGATCCACTCCTGATACGGATTGTCGTACGTCGCCGTCAGCGGCGGCTTGAGCCCGTCGGCCAGATTGCGGTACGCGGCCCGCTCGGCGGTGAACGTCTGCAGGTACGGCAGCCGCAGCAGCCACAGGTCGCCGACCTGCTCGGTGCTGAAGCCGAAGCCGTGGGTCTCCAGCAGATGGAGCCCGAGGATCGCGTAGTCGACGTCGTCGTCACGGCAGCTGCCGTGGATCCGGCCGCGCACACACTGGCGCCACTCGGGCCGCAGCGCGGTCTCGTCGTCGCCCGTGGGCTCGGGCAGATAGTCGGTCAGCGGGAGCGCGGCGGCCTTTCTGAGGTAGCGGTCGATGCGGTCACGGGTCCAGACCTCGCCCTGTTCGACCGGTTTGCCGAGCATGTTTCCCGCGATACGGCCCAGCCAGCCGCCGAGGATGCGGTCGGCGAGCGCTGCTTCGGTGTCGACGAGCGTCATGGTTACGGTCTACCCGTTTCCGCGGGATCGCCCGAGGGGGGACCGCCGGTCCAGGAGTCGGGCAGATGCTGACGGCCGGGGCGTCCTCCGGTTAAGGTCGCAGCGGCGCGACTGGCCCTGACGTGCGTGAGGGCCCGGAGAGCAAGGGGAGTGCAAGTGGCGGACGCTGCAGTGAGCGGTACCCGAACGACGCAGCGGGTGCTCGTCGCCGCGGACAAGTTCAAGGGGTCGCTGACGGCCGTGGAGGTCGCCGAGCGGGTGACGGCCGGGCTCCGCCGGGCCGTGCCGCGCCTCGAGGTCGAGGCGCTGCCCGTGGCCGACGGCGGCGACGGCACCGTGGCCGCGGCGGTCGCGGCCGGGTTCGAGCGCCGGGAGGTACGGGTCGCCGGCCCCCTCGGCGGTGAGGTGACGGCGGCGTTCGCGCTGCGCGACGGCACCGCGGTCGTGGAGATGGCCGAGGCGAGCGGACTCCAGCGGCTGCCCGCCGGCGTCTTCGCCCCGCTCACGGCGTCCACGTACGGCTCCGGCGAGCTGCTGCGGGCCGCCCTGGACGCGGGTGCCCGCACGATCGTCTTCGGGGTCGGCGGCAGCGCCACCACGGACGGCGGCGCCGGAATGCTGTCCGCACTGGGCGCCCGGTTCCTGGACGCCGGCGGCGAGCCGGTACCGCCGGGCGGCGGCGGCCTCGCCGATCTGGCCACGGCCGATCTGTCGGGCCTCGACCCGCGCCTGACCGAGGTCGAACTGGTCCTCGCCAGCGACGTCGACAACCCGCTGACCGGCCCGAAGGGCGCGCCCGCGGTCTACGGCCCGCAGAAGGGCGCCTCGCCGGACGACGTGACGGCCCTGGACACCGCCCTCGCGCACTTCGCGAAGGTGCTGGAGGGGCCGGCCGGTCCGAAGGCCGCCGAGTACGCCGCCTCGCCCGGCGCGGGGGCGGCGGGCGGCATCGGCTACGGCGCCCTGCTGCTGGGCGCCCGGTTCCGCCCCGGCATCGAGGTGATGCTCGACGTCCTGGGCTTCGCGCCCGCGCTGGACCGTGCCGATCTGGTGATCACCGGCGAGGGCTCCCTCGACGAACAGACCCTGCACGGGAAGGCCCCGGCGGGCGTCGCCGCGGCGGCCCGCGCCGCCGGCAAGGACGTCGTGGCGGTCTGCGGCCGCCTCGCCCTGCCCCCGGAGGTCCTGGGCCGGTCCGGCTTCCGCCGGGCCTACCCCCTGACGGACGCGGAACCGGACGTGGCGAAGTGCATCGCCGAGGCGGGCCCGATCCTGGAGCGGGTGGCAGAACGCATCGCCAGGGACTTCCTGACCTGATCCGGGCTCTGCCCGACCTGATCCGGGCTCTGCCCGACCTGATCCGGGCTCTGCCCGACCCGAGCCGGGCTCTGCCCGACCCGAGCCGGGCTCTGCCCGACCCGAGCCGGGCTCAGTACGCCGGCTGCCCCGCCCTCGACCGCACCTCCTGTCCGACCGATTCGGGCGGCGGGTGGGCATAGGCCCGGGGGACTGGGGGCGGAGCCCCCAGGGACAGCGACCACCCCCGAACCCGAACAGTCGAACCCGCACAGCAAAGGGCCCCGAACCGAATCCCGGTCCGGGGCCCAAGCGAAATCCAACCGCTACGGCGCTACGGAAGCTGCGCCGCCCGCGCCTCCCGTCGGCTGCCACGGAAGTTGTTCACCCGCCGAGCCGTCGCGAACAGCGGAATCACCGCCCCCATGACCAGCTGAAGAGCGCACCCCGTCTGCAGCAGCAGCTGTCCGCTCGGCGCGTCGAACGCCCACGCCGCCAGCAGCCCCATGCTCAGCACGATCCACGACAGCATCGCCACGGCGAGCCGCCCCCGCGGCTTCGGGTACTCGACCCGGCTCACCATCAGCCAGGCCGTCCCCAGGATCGCCAGCAGCGTCGCCACGAAGGGCAGCTCCAGCAGCACGATCGACACGACTGTCAGCGCCCCGAACGGCGACGGCATGCCCTGGAACGTGCCGTCCTTGACCGTGACGCACGAGAACCGCGCAAGCCGCAGCACCACCGCCAGCAGCACGACGATCGCCCCGACCGCCGCCACCCGCTGGTGCGCGTCGTCCGCGACCATGCCGTACACGAGGACGAAGTACGCCGGCGCCAGGCCGAAGCTGATCAGGTCGGACAGGTTGTCCAGCTCCGCGCCCATGGGGGAGGAGCGCAGCTTGCGCGCCACCAGGCCGTCGAAGAGGTCGAAGACCGCCGCGCAGAGCATGAGGATGACCGCCGTGGCCGCGCTGTGGCGGGCCATGCCGGTCTCCTGGCTGCCCGTGAGGTGCGGGATCAGGATGCCGGTGGTGGTGAAGTACACCGCCATGAAGCCGCACGTGGCGTTGCCGAGCGTCAGGGTGTCCGCTATCGAGAGGCGAAGAGAGAGGGGCATCTCCTCTTCTTCGTCCACCTCGTCGGCCTCCGGGACCCAGCCGGCCTTGGTATCAGGATCAATCACGGTCAATGCGAGTCACCCCAGCCACGGTCTTCTGACCGACCTCGACCGCGACCTCCACGCCCTCGGGCAGGTAGAGGTCAACACGCGAGCCGAAGCGGATCAGGCCGATCCGCTCGCCCTGCTCGACCTTGGTGCCCTGGGGCACGTAGGGAACGATGCGACGGGCGACCGCGCCGGCGATCTGGATCATCTCGATGTCGCCGAGCTCGGTGTCGAAGTGCCACACGACCCGCTCGTTGTTCTCGCTCTCCTTGTTGAAAGCGGGAACAAAGCCACCGGGGATGTGCTCGACCGACGTCACCGTGCCGGCCAGCGGCGCGCGGTTGACGTGCACGTTGAGCGGGCTCATGAAGATCGCGACGCGGGTGCGGCCGTCCTTCCACGGCATGATGCTCTGCACCACACCGTCGGCGGGCGAGATGACCCGGCCCTGGGTGATCTCGCGCTCGGGGTCGCGGAAGAACCACAGCATTCCCGCCGCGAGCGCGGTGGCGGGAACGGCGACGGCCTTGGCGGCGCCGGAGCGGCGGGCACGGGCCAGGCTGAGGGCTGCGGTGGCGACGGTCGGAAGGAGCCACGGCGATGCTCCGCGCGCGAGGCGTACGCCGGCCCGGCTGTCGCGTGGTGCAGAGGTTTGGCTGTGGGGCATGGATGACCTTCGTAGCGGATGAGGCCGCACTCTGACGGGGGACGGCGGCTTTCCGGCGATCGTAGCGGCTCGGGGCCGTAACTGGGTAAGCCAGGCAGCCGAGTCGGCGGCTGAAGAGTGCTGACGGGGTGTGATCTTCTTCTCCAAGAAAACACCCCGTATCCGGACATCTAGCCCTGGAATCGATACTCTTCGAGCAGTCGCCGACCGATGATCATTTTCTGGATCTCGGCGGTACCTTCACCGATGAGCAGCATCGGCGCCTCACGGTAGAGGCGCTCGATCTCGTACTCCTTGGAGAACCCGTAACCGCCGTGGATCCGGAAGGCGTCCTCGACGACTTCCTTGCAGTACTCGGAGGCGAGGTATTTCGCCATCCCGGCCTCGAGGTCGTTTCGCTCCCCGGAGTCCTTTTTGCGAGCTGCATTCACCATCATCGCATGCGCGGCCTCGACCTTGGTAGCCATCTCGGCCAGCTTGAACTGGATCGCCTGGTGCTGGGCGATCGGCTTACCGAAGGTGTGACGCTGCTGCGCGTACTGGACGCCCAGTTCGAACGCACGCTGAGCGACGCCGCAGCCACGTGCCGCCACGTTGACGCGCCCGACCTCGACCCCGTCCATCATCTGGTAGAAACCACGGCCGGTGACCCCGCCGAGCACGCGATCCGCAGGAATCCGCAGGCCATCCATGATGAGTTCGGTGGTGTCGACCCCCTTGTAACCCATCTTGTCGATCTTGCCGGGGATGGTGAGGCCGGGGCGGACCTCGCCGAAGCCGGGCTCCTTCTCGACGAGGAAGGTCGTCATCGACTTGTGGGGCGCGGTGCCCTCGGGGTGACCTTCGTCACTTCGGACCAGAACGGCCACCAGAGACGAGGTTCCGCCGTTCGTCAGCCACATCTTCTGGCCGTTCAGGACGTACTCCTCGCCGTCCTTCACCGCCTTCGACGTGATCGCCGACACGTCCGAGCCGAGGGCCGGCTCCGACATCGAGAACGCGCCACGGATGTCGCCCGCCGCCATCCTCGGCAGGAAATGGTCCTTCTGTTCCTGCGTCCCGTGCTGCTTGAGCATGTACGCCACGATGAAGTGGGTGTTGATGATGCCGGACACCGACATCCACCCGCGGGCGATCTCCTCCACGCACAGCGCGTAGGTCAGGAGCGACTCGCCCAGGCCCCCGTACTCCTCGGGGATCATCAGGCCGAACAGGCCCAACTCCTTCAGCCCGTCGACGATCTGCTGCGGGTACTCGTCGCGGTGCTCCAGCTCCGTCGCGACCGGGATGATCTCCTTGTCCACGAAGTCCCGGACGGTGGACAGGATCTCCTGCTGGATGTCCGTCAGACCGGCGGTCTGGGCGAGTCGCGCCATGGCTACTTCTCCTGCTCCTTGAGCTCGGGGCGGCCGGGCTGCTCGCCGCCGCGCTCCTTGATGTACGTCTCGGTCGGCACCATGACCTTGCGGCGGAACACGCAGACCAGCGTGCCGTCCTGCTTGTAGCCCTTGGTCTCGACGTAGACGATGCCGCGGTCGTTCTTCGACTTCGACGGCCACTTGTCCAGCACGGTCGTCTGGCCGTAGATCGTGTCACCGTGGAAGGTCGGCGCCACGTGCTTGAGCGACTCGATCTCCAGGTTGGCGATGGCCTTGCCGGAGATGTCCGGCACGCTCATGCCCAGCAGCAGCGAGTAGATGTAGTTCCCGACGACGACGTTCTTGCCGAAGTCCGTCGTCTGCTCCGCATAGTTCGTGTCCATGTGGAGCGGGTGGTGGTTCATCGTGAGGAGACAGAACAGGTGGTCGTCGTACTCCGTGACCGTCTTTCCCGGCCAGTGCTTGTACGTCGCCCCGACCTCGAACTCCTCGTAGGTGCGTCCGAACTGCATCGCCGTCACGCCTCCGGGATCTCGAACTTGCTGGTGCGCTGCATGCCGGCGGCGCGTCCCTTGCCGGAGACGACCAGGGCCATCTTGCGGCTGGCCTCGTCGATCATCTCGTCGCCGAGCATCGCGGAGCCCTTCTTGCCGCCCGCCTCGGACGTGTAGTAGTCGTACGCGTCCAGGATCAGCTCGGCGTGGTCGTAGTCCTCCTGCGACGGCGAGAAGATCTCGTTGGACGCCTCGACCTGGCCCGGGTGCAGCACCCACTTGCCGTCGAAGCCGAGGGCGGCGGCGCGCTGGGCGACCTCGCGGTAGCCGTCGATGTTGCGGATCTGCAGGTAGGGGCCGTCGATCGCCTGGAGGTTGTTGGCGCGGGCCGCCATCAGGATCTTCATCAGGATGTAGTGGTAGGCGTCCGCCGGGTAGCCGGGCGGCTGCTCGCCCACGACCAGCGACTTCATGTTGATGGAGGCCATGAAGTCGGCCGGGCCGAAGATGATCGTCTCGACGCGCGAGGAGGCCGTCGCGATCTCGTTGACGTTGTTCAGGCCCTGCGCGTTCTCGATCTGCGCCTCGATGCCGATCTTGCCGACCTCGAAGCCCATCGTCTTCTCGATCTGCGTCAGCAGCAGGTCGAGGGCGACGACCTGCTGGGCCGTCTGCACCTTCGGCAGCATGATGCAGTCGAGGTTCTGGCCGGCGCCCTCGACGACCGTGACGACGTCCCGGTACGTCCACTCGGTCGTCCAGTCGTTGACCCGCACGACGCGCGTCTTGCCCGTCCAGTCGCCCTCGTTGAGGAACTTGACGATGGTGTGCCGCGCCTCGGGCTTGGCGAGCGGGGCGCACGCGTCCTCCAGGTCGAGGAAGACCTGGTCGGCCGGGAGGCCCTGTGCCTTCTCCAGGAAGCGGGGGTTCGAGCCCGGTACCGCCAGGCAGGAACGCCGGGGGCGAAGGCGGTTGACCGTGGTCATGCGGGGACCTCCAGGGGGTCGAGCTTGTTCGCTTTCCGGATCTCGTCGACGATGCGGCCGATGATTCCGGTGATGTCGAAGTCCTTCGGGGTGAAGACGGCGGCCACTCCGGCTTGCCTGAGCTGCTCGGCGTCACCATTCGGGATGATGCCACCGGCGATCACCGGTATATCTGTGGCACCGGCCACACGGAGCCGTTCGAGGACGTCCGGGACCAGTTGGGCGTGCGAGCCGGACAGGATGGACAGGCCGACCGCGTGCACGTCCTCGTCGATGGCCGCGTCCACGATCTGCTCGGGCGTCAGCCGGATGCCCTGGTAGACCACCTCGAAGCCGGCGTCACGCGCCCGCACGGCGATCTGCTCCGCGCCGTTGGAGTGCCCGTCCAGGCCCGGCTTGCCGACCAGGAAGCGCAGCTTGCCCACGCCCAGGTCCTTCGCCGTGACGTCCACCTTGCGGCGGACCAGGGCCAGCGTGCTGCCCTCCTCGACCGGGACGGCCACGGGCGCCGACGAGACGCCCGTCGGGGCGCGGAACTCGCCGAACACCTCGCGCAGGGCCCCTGCCCACTCGCCGGTCGTCGCCCCGGCGCGGGCGCACTCCAGGGTGGCCTCCATGAGGTTCTCCGTGCCGCGGGCGGCGTCCTTCAGCCGCTCCAGCGCCTTGCAGGGGCGCGGGTGGTTGAAGGGCGGCTGGTAGCGGTTGTCGCGCCACTGCTGGAGCGAGGCGATGACGCGGGCCTCGACCTCCGGGTCGACCGTCTGGATCGCGGTGTCCAGGTCGGCGGTCAGCGGGTTCGGTTCGGTGCCCTCGAAGGCGTTGACACCGATGATCTTCTCCTGGCCCGACTCGATCCGGCCCCGGCGCTCGGCGTGTGAGGAGACCAGCTGGGACTTGAGATAGCCGGACTCGACGGCCGCCATCGCGCCGCCCATCTCCTGGATGCGGTCGATCTCGGCGAGGGCGGACTCGACCAGTTCCTCCACCTTCGCCTCGATCACCTTCGAGCCGTCGAAGATGTCCTCGTACTCCAGCAGATCGCTCTCGTACGCCAGCACCTGCTGGATGCGCAGCGACCACTGCTGGTCCCAGGGGCGGGGCAGGCCCAGCGCCTCGTTCCAGGCGGGGAGCTGCACGGCACGCGCGCGTGCGTCCTTGGAGAGGGTCACGGCCAGCATCTCGAGCACGATCCGCTGGACGTTGTTCTCCGGCTGCGCCTCCGTCAGGCCCAGGGAGTTGACCTGGACGCCGTAGCGGAAGCGGCGGTGCTTGGGGTTCTCGATGCCGTACCGCTCGCGGGTGACCTGGTCCCAGATGCGGCCGAAGGCGCGCATCTTGCACATCTCCTCGACGAAGCGGACGCCCGCGTTCACGAAGAAGGAGATACGGCCGACGACGTCGCCCATGCGCTCCTGCGGCACCTGGCCGGAGTCGCGCACGGCGTCGAGGACGGCGATCGCGGTGGACATCGCGTACGCGATCTCCTGCACCGGCGTGGCGCCCGCCTCCTGCAGGTGGTAGCTGCAGATGTTGATCGGGTTCCACTTCGGGATGTGGGAGACCGTGTACGCGATCATGTCCGTCGTCAGGCGGAGCGACGGCCCCGGCGGGAACACATGGGTTCCGCGGGACAGGTACTCCTTGACGATGTCGTTCTGGGTCGTGCCCTGGAGCTTGGTGATGTCCGCACCCTGCTCCTCGGCGACGACCTGGTAGAGCGCCAGCAGCCACATGGCCGTGGCGTTGATGGTCATCGAGGTGTTCATCTGCTCCAGGGGGATGTCCTGGAACAGCCGGCGCATGTCACCGAGGTGCGCGATCGGCACACCGACCCGGCCGACCTCGCCGCGGGCGAGGATGTGGTCGGAGTCGTAGCCGGTCTGCGTCGGCAGGTCGAACGCCACCGACAGACCTGTCTGGCCCTTGGCGAGGTTGCGCCGGTACAGCTCGTTGGACGCCTCGGCCGTGGAGTGACCGGCGTACGTGCGCATGAGCCACGGCCGGTCCTTCTGACGCTCAGTCATGGACGACCTCAGATGTTCCGGAAGCGGTTGATGGCGTCGATGTGCTTGGCGCGCTTCTCGTGATCGCGCACGCCCAGGCCCTCCTCGGGGGCCAGCGCGAGCACGCCGACCTTGCCCTGGTGGAGGTTGCGGTGCACGTCGTAGGCGGCCTGGCCGGTGTCCTCCAGGGAGTACACCTTCGACAGGGTGGGGTGGATCTTGCCCTTCGCGATGAGCCGGTTGGCCTCCCAGGCCTCGCGGTAGTTGGCGAAGTGCGACCCGATGATCCGCTTCAGCGACATCCACAGGTAGCGGTTGTCGTACTCGTGCATGTAGCCCGAGGTCGAGGCGCAGGTGGTGATGGTGCCGCCCTTGCGGGTGACGAAGACCGAGGCGCCGAAGGTCTCACGGCCGGGGTGCTCGAAGACGATGTCGATGTCCTCGCCGCCGGTGAGTTCGCGGATGCGCTTGCCGAAGCGCTTCCACTCCTTGGGGTCCTGGGTGTTCTCGTCCTTCCAGAACTTGTAGCCCTCCGCGTTGCGGTCGATGATCGCGTCGGCGCCCATCGCCCGGCAGATGTCGGCCTTCTGGTCGCTGGAGACGACGCAGA
>NZ_JBSHKH010000042.1:0-62728 GCF_053643595.1 Streptomyces sp. NPDC055506
CCCCGCAACAGGGGTCGGGCGGCGGCTTCCGTCGTCCCCGGCCAAACCCCACGGCCCTGTAACGGAGTTCCGGCGACCGTGTAACAGTCAGCCGACGGAATTCTTACCCGCTTCTCACCTATTGAGCACCTGATCACCCCTCGGCATACTTCCTTTTCCGGGGGGTGTACGGCCATGCGTACGAGACCACCCCCGGCCGGGTGAACGGGGAATTCACCTGGTTCTTCTGCAAGGGGGAATCTTGCGCAGACAAGTGAAAAAGGCGTGCGCGGCCACGGTCGCCACAGCGGCGGCCGTGGCCCTGGCGGCGGGAATGACCAGCCCGGCGTCGGCGAACGGCGAGCAGACGGCCGCGGCCTCCAAGCCCACCTCGCTCACGGCCAAGCACCGCATCACGCTGATCACCGGCGACCGGGTCGTCCTGGACGCCAAGGGGCGCGTCGTCGGCCTGGAACGGGCCAAGGGACGCGAGGACATTCCCGTCCAGGTCCGCAAGCTCGACGGCCACACCCTGGTGATCCCCGCCGACGCGGCCCGCCTGGTCGCCACCGGCAAGCTCGACCAGCGGCTCTTCGACATCACCGAGCTCAACAAGTCCACGACCCGCAAGGCCCAGAAGAAGGGCCTGAAGGTCATCGTCGGCTACCAGGGCAGCGCCACGGCCGCCAAGGCCGACGTCCGCGACGCGGGCACGCTGAGCCACTCGCTGAAGTCCGTGAACGCGGACGCGGTGCAGACGCCCAAGGAGGACACGCCCGAACTGTGGGACGCGGTCACCAACGGCGACAAGACCGCCTCCGGTATCGCGCACGTCTGGCTCGACGGTGTCCGCAAGGCCAGCCTCGACAAGTCCGTCGCGCAGATCGGCACCCCCAAGGCGTGGTCGGCGGGGTATGACGGCAAGGGCGTGAAGATCGCCGTCCTGGACACCGGTGTCGACGCCACCCACGCCGACCTCAAGGGCCAGGTGATCGACGCCAAGAACTTCACCACCTCGCCCGACACGACCGACAAGGTCGGCCACGGCACGCACGTCGCCTCGATCGCCGCGGGCACCGGCGCGAAGTCCGGCGGCAAGTACAAGGGCGTCGCGCCCGGTGCGAAGATCCTCAACGGCAAGGTGCTCGACGACGGCGGCTTCGGCAGCGACTCCGAGGTCCTCGCCGGCATCGAGTGGGCCGCCGCCGAGGGCGCCGACGTCGTCAACATGAGCCTGGGCGGCGGCGACACGCCCGCGATCGACCCGCTGGAAGCGGCGGTGAACAAGCTGTCCGAGGAGAAGGGCATCTTGTTCGCCATCGCCGCCGGCAACGAGGGCGACTTCGGCGAGCAGACCATCGGCTCCCCGGGCAGCGCCGCCGCGGCCCTGACCGTCGGCGCGGTCGACGACAAGGACGTGCTGGCCCCCTTCTCCAGCCGCGGCCCCGGCATGGACGGCGCCCTCAAGCCCGATGTGACCGCGCCCGGCGTGGACATCACGGCGGCAGCCGCCCCGGGCAGCCAGATAGCCCAGGAGGTCGGCGAGAACCCGGCCGGGTACATGTCGATCTCCGGTACGTCGATGGCCACCCCGCATGTCGCGGGCGCGGCGGCGATCCTCAAGCAGCAGCACCCGACGTGGAAGTACGCCGAGCTGAAGGGCGCCCTCACCGGCTCCACCAAGGGCGGCAAGTACACCCCGTTCCAGCAGGGTTCGGGCCGTATCCAGGTCGACCAGGCCATCAAGCAGTCCGTGGTGGCCGAGCCGGGCTCGGTGAGCTTCGGCGTCCAGCAGTGGCCGCACACCGACGACAAGCCGGTCACCAAGGAGCTGACGTACCGCAACCTCGGTACGAAGGACGTCACGCTGAAGCTGGCGTCGACCGCCACCAACCCCAAGGGCCAGGCCGTCCCGGCCGGCTTCTTCAAGCTCGGCGCCACCTCGGTGACCGTCCCGGCCGGCGGCAAGGCCTCGGTCCCGTTCACCGTCGACACCAAGCTGGGCGGCACGGTCGACGGCGCGTACTCGGCGTACGTGACGGCGACGGGCGGCGGCCAGACCGTGCGGACGGCGGCGGCGGTGCAGCGCGAGGTGGAGTCGTACGACGTCACGCTGAAGGTCCTCGACCGTGACGGCAAGCCCGCCAAGAACTACTCCGCCGACCTGGCCGGCATGTCCGGCCTGGGCAACGGCAAGTTCTTCACGCCGTACGACGCGGACGGCACCGTCACCGCCCGTCTGCCCAAGGGCGGCTACGTCCTGAACTCGAACGTCTACGTGAGCGACGACCCGGAGAAGTTCGAGGGCGCCGACTGGCTGGCCCAGCCGCAGCTGAACGTCACCAAGAACACGACGATCACGCTGGACGCCCGCAAGGCCAAGCCGGTGAACATCACCGTGCCGGACGCCGCCGCCAAGCCGGAGTTCGCCTCGGCCGACTACATGGTCGAGGCGGGGGACTCCAGCATCGGCTTCGGCTGGTGGCTGGACTCGTACGCCGACCTCCGTACCGCGCACGTCGGCCCGCAGGTCACCGGCGCCACGGTGACCCAGCAGTGGGACGGTCACTGGAGCAAGGGCGACAAGGAGCAGTACGACGTCACCGGCGGCGGTCCCGTCAAGCAGCTCGCCACCGGCTACACCAAGCACTACAAGGCGAGCGAGCTCGCCACGGTGAAGACGGGCCTCGGCGCCGCGGCGAGCGGCAAGAAGGGCTCGATCAACGCCGTGGGCTGGCTGCCGTGGAGCAGCGGCGCCTCCTCGATCGGCTTCGAGCAGGCCCTGCCGGGCACGCGGACACTGCACCTGTCCACCCTGGGCGGCGTGAAGTGGGACTTCGAGTTCGCCCAGAACGGCGGTGTCGACGCCGACGGCTTCCCGATCTTCGAGGCCGGCTACTCGCTGGACGGCCAGAAGTTCACCGGCGGCAAGAGCTACTCGAAGACGTTCAACACCGCCGTCTTCGGGCCGCGCATCAACGCAGACTTCGGTCTGTTCCGTGAGGGCAACCAGATCCACGGCTCCGTGCCGCTGTTCGCCGACGGCAAGGGCGCCCCGGGCTCCTCGGTGTTCACCTCGGCGAACACGACCCTCTACCGCAACGGCACCAAGGTCGGCAGCAACGACGACCCGCTGTCCGGCGGCGAGGCGTTCAAGGTCCCGGCCGGGGACGCCGAGTACAAGCTGACGACGTCGGTCAAGCGCAGTGTCAAGGTCGCTGCGGCCTCCACCCGCATCGACGCGAGCTGGACGTTCCGCTCGAAGAAGACCACGGACCTCAAGCAGCTGCCCGCCTCCACGGCCCGCTTCAACGCGGTCACGGGCCTGGACAGCAAGGTCCCGGCCGGCAAGACGGTCAGCGTCCCGGTCACCGTCGAGGGCGCGGCCAAGGGCAGCAACCTGAAGTCGCTTTCGGTGTACGTGTCGTACGACTACGGCAAGACCTGGAAGAAGCTCACCGTCAAGGACGGCAAGGTCAGCGTCAAGAACCCGGAGAAGGGGAAGGCCATCTCCTTCCACGCCAAGATCGCCGACAAGAAGGGCAACAAGTCGACGATCTCGATCTACAACGCGTACTACGGCAAGTGAGTACCCGTTAGCGGGCGGCCCGTCGGAAGCCTCGGTTTCCGGCGGGCCGTTCGTGTGGGTCAGGCCGGTGTCAGGCCCGTGCCAGGCCCGTGTCAGGCCGGTGGTGCCGAGCTTCCGGCCCCCGCACGGGTCGCGTCCGCCCCCCAGCTCGCCAGCAGGCGCAGGGCCTGGGCCGACGGGGTGTCCGGTTCCGCGTGGAACGTGATCAGGGACTGCTCGGCGTCGTCGACCAGGCGGAACGTCTCGAAGGACAGGGTCAGGTCGCCGACCAGCGGGTGCCGCAGGCGCTTGACGCCGTAGCTCTTCTCCTTGACGTCGTGGGCGGCCCAGAGGCGGCGGAACTCCTCGCTCTTCACCGACAGTTCGCCGATCAGCGCCGACAGCTGCGGGTCGTCCGGGTGGCAGCCCGCGTCCATGCGCAGGTAGCCGACCATGTCCTTGGCCTTCTGGTCCCACTCGACGAACAGGTCGCGGTACCCGGGCCGCAGGAACACCAGCCGCGCCCAGTTCCGCTCCGGCGCCGGCAGCTCCGCCCAGTCGCCGAAGAGAGCCGCGGCCATCCGGTTCCACGCCAGGACGTCCGAGCGGCGCCCCACGATGTACGCCGGGACGGTGTCGATCGAGTCCAGCAGATGCCGCAGCGCCGGCCGCACCTGCTGGGTGCGCGCCACCGGCTTCTTCTTGTGCTGCTTCGGCTTCGCCAGGTGCGTCAGGTGGGCGTGCTCGGCGTCGCTCAGCCGCAGGGCGCGCGCGATCGCGTCCAGCACCTCCGCCGAGACGTTGCGCCCGTTGCCCTGTTCCAGCCGTGTGTAGTACGCCACGGACACCCCGGCCAGCTGTGCCAGCTCCTCGCGGCGCAGCCCCGGCACGCGCCGCCGCCCGAAGTCGGGCAGCCCCACGTCCTCCGGCTTCAGCCGGGCACGCCGGGTGCGCAGGAACTCACTGAGCTCGGCACGCCGGTCCAGGCCCCCGCCGGGCTGCGATGCGGGCTCCTGTACGGGTTCGGGCTGTTCGTCCATGCCCTCCAGTATTCACGGTCGTACGCACACGAGCCTGACCCTGCCAGTGGTACGCACCGTGTGCGTACGCAAAACCGTGGTCTGGGTAGACGCTCGCGTTTTCGGCACGCTGGTGGTCGTGCCCGGTCAGAAGATCCAGAAGGCAGCCGGGCACGCAACCCCCGCTAGGAGAACCCCGGCATGACCACTGTCGCTGCGTACGCCGCACCCGCACCCAAGGCTCCGCTGGAGCGCACCACCATCGACCGCCGCGAGGTCCGCGAGTTCGATGTCCTGATCGACATCAAGTTCGCCGGCATCTGCCACTCCGACATCCACCAGGCCCGCGAGGGCTGGGGCGAGGCGATCTTCCCGATGGTCCCCGGCCACGAGATCGCCGGTGTCGTCACCGAGGTCGGCCCGGGCGTGACGAAGTTCGCCGTCGGCGACCGCGTGGGCGTCGGCTGCATGGTCGACTCCTGCCGCGAGTGCGAGAACTGCAAGGCCGGCCGCGAGCAGTACTGCGCCGAAGGCAACATCCAGACGTACAACGCCGTCGGCCGCGACGGCGAGCCCACCTACGGCGGCTACTCGCAGAAGGTCGTCGTCGACGAGAACTTCGTCGTCCGCATCCCCGACGGCCTCTCCCTCGACGTCGCCGCGCCGCTGCTGTGCGCCGGCATCACCCTCTACTCCCCGCTCAAGCGCTTCGGCGCCGGCCCCGGCAAGAAGGTCGCGATCCTCGGCCTGGGCGGCCTCGGCCACATGGGCGTGAAGATCGCCCACGCTCTCGGTGCCGAGGTGACCGTGCTGTCGCAGTCCCTGCGCAAGCAGGAGGACGGCCTGCGGCTGGGCGCCGACCACTACTACGCCACCAGCGACCCGAAGACCTTCGAGGAGCTGGCCGGCACGTTCGACCTGATCGTGTCCACGGTGTCGGCCCCGCTGGACTTCAACGCCTACCTGGCGCTGCTGAAGCCCGAGGGCACGCTGGCCAACGTCGGCGCGCCCGAGGAGCCGATCTCCCTCAACCTGTTCTCGGTGATCGGCGGCGGCAAGTCGCTCGCCGGTTCCATGATCGGCGGCATCCCGGAGACCCAGGAGATGCTGGACTTCTGCGCCGAGCACGGCCTCGGTGCCGAGATCGAGCTGATCCGCGGTGACCAGATCAACGAGGCGTACGAGCGGGTGCTGGGCAGCGATGTGCGGTACCGGTTCGTGATTGACACGGCGACGATCTGAGCCTGCCATGAGGGCCCCGGCGCACGTTGATCTGCGCCGGGGCCCTCGGCGTTGCGTATCGTGGGCAGGGAGGGGAGGCCCACCATGACCGTGCAGCTGAACCACACCATCGTCGTCGCGCACGACAAGCGCGCCTCGGCCCGGTTCCTCGCCGACATCCTGGGACTCGACGTGAGCCCGCCCTACGGCCCGTTCCTCCCGGTCGAGATCCCCAACGGTGTGACGCTCGACTACATGGACAGCCCCGGCGCCATCACACCGCAGCACTACGCCTTCCTCGTCTCGGAGGACGAGTTCGACGTGATCTTCGGCCGTATCCAGGAGGCCGGCCTGACGTACTGGGCGGACCCGTTCCACAGCCGTCCCGGCGAGATCAACCACAACGACGGCGGCCGGGGCGCGTACTTCGACGACCCCGACGGCCACCGACTGGAGATCATCACGCGGCCGTACGGCAGCGGCGGCTGATCTCCCTCTCGGCCCCCACGTCTGTCACATCTCCCCGCCGCCCTCCGTCATACCGGCGAAGGCGAATCGGAAGCCGACAGTCGGGGAGTAGTCATGACGTCATCCATCCTGGTCACCGGCGGTACGGGCACCCTCGGCGGCCATGTCGTCCCGCTGCTGCGCTCGGCCGGCCACGAGGTGCGGATCCTCAGCCGGAACCCCCGCCCCGCCGCGGACGGCATCGAGTACGTGACCGGCGATCTGCTGAAGGGCGAGGGAGTCGAGGCCGCTCTCGACGGCGCGGAGACCGTGCTGCATCTGGCGGGCGGTCCCAAGGGCGACGACGAGGCCACCCGCACTCTGGTGCGTGCCGCGTCCGGCGCCGGCGTACGGCACCTGGTCTACATCTCGGTCATCGGCGCGGACCGGGTGCCGCTGGCCTGGATGCGGACGAAGCTGGAGTCGGAGCGGGCCGTCGCCGACTCGGGCATCCCGTGGACGACCCTGCGCGCCGCCCAGTTCCACGACCTCGCGCTGACCATGGTCGAGAAGATGGCGAAGCTGCCGGTGTTCCCGGTCCCCGGCGGCCTGCGGCTCCAGCCGGTCGACTCCCGCGAAGTCGCCGCCCGCCTCGCGGAGCTGGCCCTCGGTGCCCCGGCCGGCCTCGTCCCCGACCTGACCGGGCCGCACGTCCACGGCCTCGCCGACCTGGCCCGCCCCTACCTCCGCCTTCGGGGGCGGAGGCGCCCGATGCTGCCGGTGCGCATCCCCGGGAAGGCCGGGCGGGCGTACCGGGCGGGGGCGAATCTCACCCTGCGGGGGGCGGAGGAGGGGAAGAGGACCTGGGAGGAGTTCCTTGCGGAGCGGCTGGGCTAGGGGGTTTCCGTGATTACCGGATTACCGGATTACCGGGACGCCGGCCGGTCCTGGTCGTCGAAGGTCCACACGGCACGTGGCCCCGGGCCGACGGCGAGGGTCGAGTGACCGATGCGCTCCTCGTGCCGGTACGACACCGGCCCGTTCAGAGACATCTCGACCTGCCGCAGGCCCACCTGGTCGAGGGGCACCGCGTCGAAGCGGAGTGTGGTGCCGCCGCCCTTCGCGACGACGCCCCCGTCCGCAACGGAACGCACGGCGAACCCGCCGGCCTTCAGCAGTGGCACGGTGTTGGCGAGGTCGCGTGCGGTCACCGCGAGCCGGATGCCGGTCACGTCCCGCATCAGGTGGTCGCGGTAGGCGTCGGGCAGATAGCGCTCCCGGCCCACGTCACCGGGGTGTGCGGCGGGCTCGGTCTTGCCGCGCGGGTCGGCGAAGTACTCCGGCCGGTACTCCATGCCCCAAGTGCCGAAGAGGTCGTACTGGTCGGTGGTGAAGACCGCGTCGAACCACGGCACGGGGACGCCGTCGCCGAAGTCGCGCGTCTGCCGGAACTCGACGGGGTCGCTGATCCCCTGCTCGCGCAGCCGCGCGAGCACCGTCAGCAGGTCGCCCTTCAGCTCGGTCGAGACGCCCATGCCGGCGGAGCCGAGGGTGCCGTCCTTGCCGGGCAGGTCGCCGACGCCGAACAGTTCGAGGTAGGTCTCGCGCCCCATCAGATAGCGGCCGGTCCAGGTCTGCCCGCCGGAACCGGTCGTGGTGCGCACCTGGAAGTCGGCGAACTCACGCAGATAGGCGGAGTGTTCGATGGCGTCGGCGGTCTCCCGGTCCAGGATGCCGTAGGCGTGGTTGTAGAACAGCAATTGCCGTCCGGCGTCTCCGGTCCGCGCCGAACTCACCCCGCCCTGGACCGCCCCCGCGAGGGCCAGAGTGACGACCATGATCACCTGTAACGCTCGTCTGAGAACCATGCGAAGGAGCGTAGAGCGGGAGGAATCGGTTCCGCTGGGGATTCCGGCGCTGTCCGGGGCGCCTTGTCAGGGACCCTTGGTCAAGGGCTCTTGGTCAAGGGCCCTTGGCCGGGGGACTCCTGCCCGCCCTGGTCGAGCCGGAACGGCGGGTACTGGTCGGTCAGCAGGGCGGCGTAGGCGGTCACCCGCGCGCACCAGCGGGCGAGGCCCAGCAGGAAGTCGAAGAGGTGCCGTGGATAGCGGGCGGTGAACAGCAGGATGACCACCGCGACCAGGGAGAGCCAGGTCATCAGCCCACCGCCCCGCCAGCCGCCCCCGTCGTGCCAGCCCGAGCCCCAGCCACCGCCCACGAACATCGCTACGACGATGTACTGCGGGATCGCCAGCAGCCACCACTTCACCAGGACCAGTCCGCGCGACAGCCGCTCGGGATAGACGACGTCGAAGCGCGCCGGATAGTCGGGCACGTCGGCGAGGGTGAACGGCGGGTAGCGGTCGGTGCCGAGCGCGGTGTGGGCGTAGTAGGTGACCCGCCAGTTCCAGCGCAGCACGCCGACGCTGAAGTCGAAGAGGGACCGGGGGTACCGGGCGGTGAACAGGATGGCGAAGAACGCGATGACCGTCACGACCGCGAACGCGATCCACAGGAAGAACAGCACGATGTAGTGCGGAATGGCGAGCAGCCACTTCACCAGCCACAGCCATCGGGACAGCCGGGGGTCGACAGACGCCTCGATGCGCACGGGCGACGCGGTGACAGGGTGCATGTGGCGGAACTCCTCTCGCCTGCAGATTCGCAAGCGAGGAGGAGCCCCGCGACCTGGGCGGGGCCGTTCGCGCGTCCGGGGCCGTTCGCGCGTCCGGGACCAGTCGCGCGTCCAGGACCGGTCGCGCGCCCGGGGCGGTTACGTCGGCACGGGGGCGGTGGTGTCCGGCTCGTCGGTGCCGTCCGGCTCCCGTGGCGGGTCGCTGAGCTGCTCGCGCACGTAGTTCCACACCACGGCGATCAGCGCGGCGATGGGGACGGCGAGCAGACTGCCCACAATGCCGGCCAGACTGCCGCCCAACGTCACGGCCAGCAGCACCACGGCCGCGTGGAGGCCGAGCCCACGACTCTGGATCATGGGCTGGAAGACGTTCCCCTCGAGCTGCTGCACCACCACGATGATGGCCAGCACGATCAGCGCGTCCGTCAGGCCGTTGGAGACCAGCGCGATGAGGACCGCGACGAAACCGGCGAACAGGGCGCCGATGATCGGCACGAACGCGGAGACGAAGGTCAGCACCGCCAGCGGGAGCACCAGCGGCACGCCCAGGATCCACAGGCCCAGCCCGATCAGGACCGCGTCGAGCATGCCGACGGCCGCCTGGGACCGTACGAAGGAACCCAGGGTGGCCCAGCCGCGCGCGAACACGACCGGGACGTCGGTGGCGAACCGGCCCGGGAGCTGCCGGGACAGCCACGGGAGGAACTTCGGCCCGTCCTTGAGGAAGAAGAACATCAGGAACAGCGCGAGGACGGCGGTGACCACTCCGCTCACCACGGTGCTGACACCGGTGACGACCGTGCCGACCATGCTGCCCACGCCCTCCTGGGCACGGGCGACCGCGGTGTCGAACGCCTTGTTGATCTGGGCGTCACCGATGTTCAACGGCGGCCCGGCGGCCCACTCGCGCAGCCTCTGTATGCCCTCGACCACGCCGTCCGTCAGCTCACCGGACTGCGAGGCCACCGGCACCGCGATCAGCGCCACGACGCCCCCGGCGACCAGCAGGAACAGCACGGTCACCAGCGACGCGGCGAGCGCGGGCGGCCATCCACGACGACGCAGGGCACGGGCCGCGGGCCAGGTCAGCGTGGTCAGCAGCAGTCCGACGACGAGCGGCCACACCACCGACCACATCCGGCCGAGCAGCCACAGAGACACGGCCAGCATCACGAAGACCAGCAGCAACTCCGCGGACACCCGCGCGGACAGCCGCAGCGCGTGACGGGCTTTCGCCGAACTCAGGGTCGAACTCAAGGGGGCAGTCACGGAGGCACCCTATTGCCAGGGAGCCTCCGTGTATTCAGTGGTACCGGGGTTCAGCCCTCGGCCTTGGCCACACCGATCGGGCAGGACACGCCCGTGCCGCCGATGCCGCAGTATCCCGCCGGGTTCTTGTCCAGGTACTGCTGGTGGTAGCCCTCGGCCGGGTAGAAGGGGCGGTCCTGGGCGGGGGCGATCTCCGTGGTGATCTCGCCGTGGCCGGAGGACGTGAGGACCTTCTGGTACGACTCCCGGGAGGACTTGGCGGTCGCCGCCTGCTCGGGGGTGTGGGTGTAGACCGCCGAGCGGTACTGCGTGCCCACGTCGTTGCCCTGGCGGAAGCCCTGCGTCGGGTCGTGGGCCTCCCAGAACGTCTTCAGCAGGCGCTCGTACGAGATCAGCTTCGGGTCGAAGACCACGCGCACGACCTCCGTGTGGCCGGTCAGGCCCGAGCAGACCTCCTCGTACGTGGGGTTCTCCGTGTGGCCGCCCTGGTAGCCGGCCAGGGTCGTCCACACGCCCGCCGGGAGCTGCCAGAACTTGCGCTCGGCGCCCCAGAAGCAGCCCAGGCCGAAGTCGGCGACCTCCAGGCCCTCCGGGTAGGGGTCGAGCAGGGGGTTGCCGAGGACGGTGTGGCGGTCGGGGACCGTGAACGCCGGGACCGGGCGGCCGGGCAGTGCCTGCTCGGCGGACGGCAGCTGGGGCGTACGGCTGTGCAGGAACATGCGGTCTCCAATCGGGGCGACGCCGCGCCGGGGCGACGCTCCCTACAACGTGCGGCGGCCGGGGGGAATTCCGGCCGGTGCCCGGGCCTCAGTGCGGCAGGGTCGCCGGGCTGCCGCCGTTCGCCTCGTAGCCCGCCACCGCCAGCGCCCGGTACACCGCGAACTCCGCCGCCGGGTCCTCGGACAGGGTCCAGGGCAGGGCGCCGACGTGGCCGTCGATGTGTATCAGCTGGCTCATGGCCTCCGCCCAGCGCTCGCTGCGGACCAGGAAGAAGACCAGCAGGTGCCGGGCGTGCGCCAGCATCGGGTCGTCGGGGCGGGCCGAGTGCACCGCGTGCAGGGCGCCGTGCACCGCCTTCGTGACGACCTCGGACTGCCAGAAGCTGCTGACCAGGGTCACCTCGGGGAGGTGCTCGAACACCGCGAAGAGGGGCATCGCCGCCAGCAGGGAGCCCTGGGGCGCGCGGGCCGCGGCGGCCTCGGCGAACGAGTACGCCAGCTCACGCGAGCCGTGCCACTTCTCGCACCAGTAGTGCAGCGCGGCCAGATGCGCTCCCATGTGCGCCGGGTCGCGGTCCAGGATCTTCAGCCAGAGCTGCTCGAAGTCCTTCCGGGAGTAGCCGAGCCCGCGGGCCACCGACAGCTCGACGATGTACGGAATCGGATCGCCGGGGGAGAGCAGCGCCGCGTCGCCGCACGCCGACCTGGCCTCCTCCATGATGATCCGGAACTCGTCCGTCCCCGGCGTCGCCGTCCGCCACGCCTGCTGCACCAGGAACTCGGCCTGCACCGCCGCGCCGCCCGCGTCCTTGGGCGCCTCGGCCCGCCATACCCGCAGCCACTGCCCGCCCGGCGCCTCGCCGACCCCGCCGGGCCGCCGCGCGAGCTCCAGCGAGGCGGCACCCGCGAAGGCCTGGACGCGCTGCCAGCGCCGCTCGCCCTCCGTCTCCGTGCCCGCGAGGAGCTGCTGCGCCGCGCGGTAGTCCTGCGAGCGCTGCACCACGTCCAGGACGTCCAGCAGGTCCTGGTCGGGGCCGGGCATGCGGATGTCGAGCTCCTCCTCGCGGACGAAGCCGTAGTTCGCCGGGTCCGCGGCGTCCGGGTGGTCCGGCGAGACGAGTCCGACCGCGCCGCGCCTGCGCCGCAGGAAGGGGAGCAGCACGAAGCCCAGCATGACCAGCGCGATCAGGACCCAGAGAATCTCCATGCGACAAGCGAACCAGACCGCGCCGACAATTGGCCAACCTGCTCCCGGAACCTGTGGAAAACCCGGCCGAGCAGCCCTCCGCGGCCGTGTGGAAAAGGGCGGCGCCGGGCGCGCTTCGACTCGTACTCCGGCACTCTGCGCCTCGGCGCACTACCCTCGGTCCTCATGAGCGACAGGCACATCAGTCAGCACTTCGAGACGCTCGCGATCCACGCGGGCAATACCGCCGACCCCCTGACGGGCGCGGTCGTCCCGCCGATCTACCAGGTCTCGACCTACAAGCAGGACGGCGTCGGCGGCCTGCGCGGCGGCTACGAGTACAGCCGCAGCGCCAACCCCACCAGGACCGCGCTGGAGGAGAACCTCGCCGCCCTGGAGGGCGGCCGCCGCGGACTCGCGTTCGCGTCCGGGCTGGCGGCCGAGGACTGCCTGCTGCGTACGCTGCTCAGCCCCGGCGACCACGTGGTCATCCCCAACGACGCCTACGGCGGCACGTTCCGGCTGTTCGCCAAGGTCGTCGCCCGCTGGGGAGTGGAGTGGTCGGTCGCCGACACCAGCGACCCGGCGGCCGTACGGGCGGCCCTCACCCCGAAGACCAAGGTCGTGTGGGTGGAGACCCCCTCCAACCCGCTGCTCGGCATCACCGACATCGCCGCCGTCGCTCAGATCGCCCGGGACGCCGGCGCCCGCCTCGTCGTCGACAACACCTTCGCCACGCCCTACCTCCAGCAGCCGCTGGCGCTCGGCGCGGACGTCGTCGTGCACTCGCTGACCAAGTACATGGGCGGCCACTCGGACGTCGTCGGCGGCGCGCTGATCACCAGCGACGCGGACCTGGGCGAGGAGCTGACCTTCCACCAGAACGCGATGGGCGCTGTCGCCGGGCCCTTCGACTCCTGGCTGGTGCTGCGCGGCACCAAGACGCTCTCGGTCCGCATGGACCGGCACAGCGAGAACGCCGTCAAGGTCGCCGACATGCTCACCCGGCACGCGCGCGTGACGAGCGTGCTGTACCCGGGCCTGCCGGAGCACCCCGGCCACGAGATCGCCGCCAAGCAGATGAAGTCGTTCGGCGGCATGGTCTCGTTCCGTGTGGAGGGCGGCGAGGAGGCGGCCGTCGAGGTCTGCAACCGTGCCAAGGTGTTCACGCTGGGCGAGTCCCTGGGCGGCGTCGAGTCGCTCATCGAGCACCCCGGCCGTATGACGCACGCGTCCGCCGCCGGCTCGGCCCTCGAGGTCCCGGCCGACCTGGTCCGCCTGTCCGTCGGCATCGAGAACGCCGACGACCTGCTGGAGGACCTTCAGCAGGCGCTCGGCCGGTAATCCCCGGCCCTCAGGGTCACCAGCCGGTGAGGGGTGGAGTCGTGTCCGACGGCGGCTCCACCCACGGCTGGGCCGTCAGCGCCCAGACCGTGAACGCCACGGCCGCCGTGAGCAGCAGCAGCCACAGCAGCCTGCGGGCCAGCGTCCTGCGCCGCAGCATCCGGCCGCCCCGGCGCACCGCCTCCGAGTGGATCTCGGGCGGCACGGGCCGCGGCGCCTGCTCCATCAGCCGCCGCGCGGTCGCCTCGCGGTCGTTCCCGCTCATGACGGTCTCCGCTCGCCGGAACGGCTCATGACCATGACGGTCTCCGCTCGCCGGAAGGGCTCATGACGGCACCGCCTTCGCGGTCGTCACCGCCGGTGCGGGCCCCCGCGGCCGGTGCAGCAGGGTCGACGTCGCCCTGTGGCAGATGGCCCGTACGCGTTCCACGGACAGGCCGAGCAGGGCCGCCGTCTGCTCCTCGGCGACGCCCTCGTAGAGCCTGAGGACCAGGATCAGGCGTTCCTGCGGGGTGAGCGGAGCCAAAGGGCCGGCGGGGTGCGGCCGGGCGCGGCCGAGGCCGCCGTACCGGTGGTGCCAGGTGCCGCGCGCGAAGCGGGTGGCGAGGTACTGACGGGTGCGGTCGTACGGATCCTCGCCGCGCAGCCGGTCCCAGCACGCGTACGTGTGCGCCAGGGACAGGGTCAGCAGACGCCGCGCGCGCGGGTTGTCGTCCGGGGCCTCGGCGGTGAGCAGGGTGGCGGCCTGCAGCAGCCGCCCCGCCGCGCCCGCGACGAACGCCTCGAACTCCCGGGCTCGACGGGTCGCCTGGGACGCATGCCGTTGTCGCATCGCGCCTCCCGCCCGCCGGCGATCCTGAGGATGCGGGCCCGGCCGCGTACGCCTGTACGACAGGACCCGGTCTCATATCAGGCCAGGGCCGGCCCCGCGGTCAAGAGCCGCGCACGGTCCGCGCTCAGGACTGCGGCTGGGTCTCCGGCCCCGGCACCCCCGGCACCGCCATCCGGGCGGACAGCGCGCTGTTGAAGCGCGTGAGCAGCGAGCAGAACGCCTCGCGCTCCTCCGGCTCCCACTCCTCGGTCAGCTCGGCCATCAACTGCCGCCGCGACGAGCGCACTTCCTCCAGCCGGGCCTGCCCGCGCGGGGACAGCTGGAGCACCACCGCACGTCCGTCCTCGGGGTGCGAGGTGCGCTTGACCAGGCCGGTGTCGACCAGCGGAGCCACCTGCCGGGTGACCGTCGACGAGTCGATCCCCATGCTCGCGGCGAGCGCCTTGACGCCCATCGGGCCTTCCTTGTCGAGACGGTTGAGCAGCAGGTACGCGGCGCGGTCCATGGAGTTGCGCACCTGCCCGACTCCGCCGAGCCGGGTCTGTTCGGCACGGCGGGCGAACAGCGCCACCTCGTGCTGCAGCGTGTCGAGAAGACCGGTGTCACCGACGGTCGTCATGTCCATCGACATTTCAGGTGTTGTGGGCATGGCCGGGGGCTCACTTCGTGGAGGGCTGGCTGATTGGGGGACAGGGTACGCGGCTGGGGGGCGGGTCGTACCGGCGCTTCACAAAGCGGGTCTCGGAGGTTGGTCACAACCGTCGTTCCCGCCTGTGAACTGCGATGCTGGGTGTCATGAGCTACAGCACGGCTGACTCCTTGCGCCCCGTCACCCTCGACGATGTGCGCGGCGCCCAGAAGATGCTCTCGGGTGTGGCGCGGGTGACCGCGATGGAAGGCAGCAGGCATCTGTCCCAGATGGTCGGCGCGCCGGTGCACCTCAAGTGCGAGAACCTCCAGCGGACCGGTTCCTTCAAGCTGCGCGGCGCATACGTCCGGATCGCCGGTCTGCTGCCCGAGGAGCGCGCCGCCGGTGTCGTCGCCGCGAGCGCCGGCAACCACGCGCAGGGCGTCGCCCTGGCGTCCTCGCTGCTCGGTGTGCGCTCCACGGTGTTCATGCCGAAGGGCGCCCCGCTGCCCAAGGTCAGCGCCACCCGGGACTACGGGGCCGAGGTGCGGCTGCACGGTCAGGTGGTCGACGAGACGCTGGCCGCCGCGCAGGAGTACGCGGCCGAGACGGGCGCGGTGTTCATCCACCCCTTCGACCACCCCGACATCATCGCGGGCCAGGGCACGGTGGGCCTGGAGATCCTCGAGCAGTGCCCCGAGGCGGGCACGATCGTCGTCGGCATCGGCGGGGGCGGTCTCGCCGCCGGGATCGCGGTGGCGGTGAAGGCCCTGCGGCCCGACCTCAGGATCGTGGGCGTCCAGGCGGAGGGCGCGGCGGCCTACCCGCCCTCACTGGCGGCGGGGCGGCCCGTGTCGGTCGAGAACCCGGCGACGATGGCCGACGGCATCAAGGTCGGACGGCCCGGCGACGTGCCGTTCGGGCTGGTGGGCGAGCTGGTCGACGAGGTGCGCACGGTCAGCGAGGACGAGCTGTCCGCCGCGCTGCTGCTGTGCCTGGAGCGGGCCAAGCTGGTCGTGGAGCCCGCCGGGGCGAGCCCGGTCGCGGCGCTGCTGAGCGAGCCCGGAGCCTTCGAGGGGCCGGTCGTCGCGGTGCTCTCGGGCGGCAACGTCGACCCGGTGCTGATGGAGCGGGTGCTGCGGCACGGCATGGCCGCGCAGGGCCGCTACCTGGCCGTCCGGCTGCGGCTGACCGACCGTCCCGGCGCTCTCGCCACACTTCTGGGCGCGTTGTCAGTGGTGGACGCTAACGTCCTCGATGTGAGCCATGTACGGACCGACCCACGGCTCGGGCTCACGGAGGCGGAGGTCGAGCTGCACCTGGAGACGAAGGGCCCGGCGCACTGCGTCGAGGTCGGCCAGGCGCTCCGCGAGGCGGGCTACACGGTCATGAACTGATCCGCCGCCGGAGCCGGCCAAGATCCCTTTTTCTCACGGAACGCGACACCGACGAAACCTATTGTGAGACGCGATACATCGCGTTATGGTGTGTTCGTGCGAAGCATCAGCCATCTGTCCGGCGATCCCCGAAGACGTGGAGACTCATATGCCAGGCGCCATCTATGCCGAAGGTCTGGTCAAGACCTTCGGTGACGTCAAAGCCTTGGACGGTGTCGACCTCGATGTGCCCGAGGGCACGGTCCTGGGTCTGCTCGGGCCGAACGGCGCGGGCAAGACGACCACCGTCCGCTGCCTGACCACCCTGCTGCGCCCCGACAGCGGACGGGCGGTCGTCGCGGGCATCGACGTGCTCAAGCAGCCCGACGCCGTCCGCCGCTCGATCGGCCTGTCCGGCCAGTTCGCGGCTGTCGACGAGTACCTGACCGGCCGCGAGAACCTCCAGATGGTCGGCCAGCTCTACCAGATGAGGGCGAAGGCGGCGAAGGAGCGCGCGGTCGAGCTGCTGGAGCAGTTCCACCTCACGGACGCCGCCGACCGGCCCACCAAGACCTACTCCGGAGGCATGCGCCGCCGGCTCGACCTCGCGGCGGCCCTGGTCGTCTCGCCGCCCGTGATGTTCATGGACGAGCCGACGACCGGCCTCGACCCCCGCAACCGCCAGCAGCTGTGGGAGGTCATCAAGCAACTGGTCTCCGGCGGTACGACGCTGCTGCTGACCACCCAGTACCTGGAAGAGGCCGACCACCTGGCGCACGACATCGCGGTCGTCGACCAGGGCCGGGTCATCGCCCAGGGCACCTCCGACCAGCTCAAGGCCCGCACCGGCGGCGAGCGCGTCGAGGTCGTGGTGCACGAGCACGAACACATCCAGGCAGCCGTCGAGGTCCTCGCCGGCTTCGGCAAGGGCGAGACCACGGTCGAGGAGCACATGCGCAAGCTGACCGCGCCCGTGACCGGCGGCGCCAAGCTCCTCGCCGAGGTCATCCGCGAACTGGACACCCGCGGCATCGAGATCGACGACATCGGCCTGCGCCGGCCGACCCTCGACGACGTCTTCCTGTCCCTGACGGGACACGTGGCCGAGGCCAAGGACGAGGAGAGCGACGAAGCGATCGACAACAAGACCGACAAGGAGGCCGCCAAGTGAGCGCCGTCACCGACACCGTGCGGGTCGCGCCGGCCGCGAACCCGGTCAGCCAGTCGATCCGGGACTCGATGGTCGTTGCGAAACGCAATTTGATCAGAATGTCCCGCATTCCCGAGATGATTATCTACGGGCTGATCCAGCCCATCATGTTTGTGGTGCTGTTCACCTATGTCTTCGGCGGCTCCATGCAGATCGGCAGCAGCACCAGCGCTGTCGACTACAAGAACTTCCTGATGGCCGGTATCTTCGCGCAGACCGTCACGTTCGCCACGGCCAGCTCGGGCGCGGGCATCGCCGACGACATGCACAAGGGCCTCATCGACCGCTTCCGCTCCCTGCCCATGGCGCGCGGCGCGGTGCTCACCGGGCGCACCCTCGCCGACTCGGTGCAGACGGCCCTGACCCTGGTGGTGCTCGCGGTGGTGGCCCTCCTGGTGGGCTGGCGCGTCGGGTCGGACGGCAGCACTAACGCGGGCAAGGTGCTCGGCGCCTTCGGCCTGCTGCTCCTGCTGGGCTACGCGTTCACCTGGATCGGCGCCTTGATCGGCATGTCCGTCAGAACCCCCGAGGCGGCCACGTCCAGCGGGCTCATCTGGCTCTTCCCGGTCACGTTCATCTCGAACGCGTTCGTGGACACCAGCCACATGACCCCATGGCTGCGCCACATCGCCGAGTGGAACCCCTTCAGTGCCACGGTCCAGGCCTGCCGTGTGCTGTTCGCCAACCCGGGCCAGTCGCCGTCGGACGCCTGGCCCATGCAGCACCCCGTCTGGGCCTCGCTGATCTACTCGATCCTCATCCTGGTCGTCTTCCGGACGCTGGCGGTGCGCAAGTACCGCTCCGCGACGGCATGACAATGCCCCCGGCGCCGCAGCGACGCCGGGGGCAGGACAAGGCTCGACGGTTGGTTCAGCCGTCGTACGGCTCGGCCTTGATGATCTTCACCGAGGCCTTCTTGCCGTTCGGCAGCTCGTACTCGGCGTCCTCACCGACCTTGTGGCCGAGCACGCCGGTGCCCAGCGGGGACTGCGGCGAGTACGTCTCGATGTCGGAGCTCGCGTATTCGCGCGAGGCGAGCAGGAACGTCAGCGTGTCGTCCTCGTCGCCGTCGAACGCGATCGTCACGACCATGCCGGGCGCCACCGCACCGTCCGCCGCGGGCGCCTCACCGACCTTCGCGCTCTCGAGGAGCTGGGTGAGCTGGCGCACACGGAGTTCCTGCTTGCCCTGTTCCTCCTTGGCCGCGTGGTACCCGCCGTTCTCACGCAGGTCGCCCTCCTCGCGCGCAGCGGCGATCTTCGCGGAGATCTCCGTTCGCGCGGGACCAGTAAGGTGCGCAAGCTCAGCCTTGAGCTTGTTGTACGCCTCCTGGGTCAGCCAGGTGACGTTCTCGCTGGTCTGGGTCACAGGTGCTCCTCGTAGGTACTGGGAATACAAAGCATCGCCCTACCCAGAAGAATGTTCCTTCACGGATGGGCGAAACCACGAGCCTAACAATTCAGGAGCAGAAGGGGGAGGACATAAGCCACCAGATTCACGTCAACGCAGGTCAGGCGCTACGTATTGCAGGTGACGTCCGTGCGGCCTCAGTCGGCCTGGCAGCCCTGGAGCTCGGCGGTCGTCCCGGGCGCGGTCGTGCGCAGCGTGAAGACCTTGTCGATGACGGTGGCGTCACTGTCGAAGCGCACCTCGGCCCGGCCCACCACGGAACCGTCCTCGGCCTGGGAGCGCACGGTGCAGTAGCCGGTGGCACCGGCGTCCTTGCGGACCTCCAGATGCACCTTCACGGATTCCTTGCCGGGCTCGAAGGTGATCACTTCGGCGCTGATCTCGTTCTGGACGACGTAGTGGTAGCCGAACCAGCCGACCAGGCCCAGCAGAGCCACCGAGAGGACAGCGCCGATGATCTTGAGCTTGCGGTCCGCGCGCTCGTCCGAGGTACGGCCGTAACGGCCCTCGGGCGGTCGCGTGCTCGCCGTACTCATGATCGTCCTCCAGACAAGGCCCGGGCGAGGGTCCCGGCGGGGGCCCTGTGGCCCGGTCCCGGAATTATTCGCCCCCCGGTTCGGTCACTATAGAAGCCGCTGATTGCGCCGACGCACACAGGGCGCCGACTTACTGAGGATTGAGTCTTGACTGACCAGTTGCGACTGATGGCCGTGCACGCCCACCCCGACGACGAGTCGAGCAAGGGCGCGGCGACCATGGCGAAGTACGTGTCCGAGGGGGTGGACGTGCTGGTCGTGACCTGCACGGGCGGGGAGCGCGGCTCCATCCTCAATCCCAAGCTTCAGGGCGACAAGTACATCGAGGAGCACATCCACGAGGTACGCAAGAAGGAGATGGACGAGGCCCGGGAGATCCTCGGGGTCAAGCAGGAGTGGCTCGGCTTCGTCGACTCGGGGCTGCCCGAGGGGGACCCGCTGCCGCCGCTGCCGGAGGGCTGCTTCGCACTGGAGGACGTCGATGTGGCGGCCGGTGAGCTGGTGCGGAAGATCCGCGCCTTCCGCCCCCAGGTGATCACCACCTACGACGAGAACGGCGGCTACCCGCACCCCGACCACATCATGACCCACAAGATCTCGATGGTCGCGTTCGAGGGGGCGGCGGACACCGAGAAGTACCCGGAGGACGAGTACGGCCCGGCGTACCAGCCGCTGAAGATGTACTACAACCAGGGCTTCAACCGCCCCCGCACCGAGGCGCTGCACCAGGCGATGCTGGACCGGGGCCTGGAGTCGCCGTACGGGGACTGGCTCAAGCGCTGGGACGAGTTCGGTATGAAGCAGCGCACACTCACCACGCATGTGCCCTGCGCCGACTTCTATGAGATCCGCGACAAGGCGCTGATCGCGCACGCCACGCAGATCGACCCGGACGGGGGCTGGTTCCGGGTGCCGATGGACATCCAGAAGGAGGTCTGGCCGACGGAGGAGTACGAGCTGGCGAAGTCTCTCGCCGATACCTCCCTCCCCGAGGACGACCTCTTCGCGGGCGTCCGCGACAATGCCTGACATGAGCGCAAGCGCAAGCCTGGCAATGACGCACCTCGTCTCCTTCGCCAAGGAGGTCGACGAGGACAAGGTCACCCCCGGCGTTCTCGGCTTCATCGTCTTCGCGGCGATGGCCCTGGCGGTGTGGGCCTTGATGAAGTCCATGAGCCGGCACATGAACAGGGTCGACTTCACCCAGGTTCCGGACCCCAAGGCCGAGCAGGCGGAGGTGGCCGCGGAGCCGGACTCGGAGTCCGGGTCGAAGGAGTCCGCCGAGAGCGCCGCCGGGTCCGCGAAGAAGCCGTCCGCGAACGGCTGACCACCCGGCGGCCGCCCGTCGGCAGCGCGCTGTCACCGGCTGCGGGCGGCCAGTGACAGCGGTAGGTGCGCCGTCTCCGGCCGCAGATGGTCGGAGTGGGCGCCCGCCGGGCCGTGCCCCCGGACGAAGCGTCGCTCGCGTCCACGCTGACGAAGCGGTGGTCGAGCGCGGCGAGGGGACAGGGCCCGGCGGGCGGCAGCATCCGGACCGCCGAGACGGGGGCGGGCGCGGTTCCGATTGCCCGCGTGGCCGACACCCGCCCGCATTTCGGCCCTCAGATGCCGGAAGCCGGTGGCGCGGTCGTGCCGGGAGTACGTCGCGACCACGGGCCGCGCATGGGCGCCTCGGAGAGGGCCGGGAAGCCGGTCGCGAAGGCGTCACGCGGAGCCGCCGTCTGCAACAGCAGCATCGAGTCCACGCTGAAGGGCCGGCCGGGCGGCTCCGGTGTGCAGATACTGGCCCTCGCGGTTGGCAGTCTCACCCCCGTTCCGCCGAAACCACCACCCCCATCACCTCCCGCGCATGCCGGCTCGGTGTCATCCCCAGGCCCCACGCCTGCCACCCCGCCTCCAGGCTCGCGCCGCGTTCCAGCAGCAGTCCCCACGCGTCGATGTACTCGTCGAGCTTCTCGTCCCGCAGGGGATGGCCCGCGCGGGACAGCTCGGACAGTTCCTCCTGGGCGACGGCCGTGCCGACCTCCGCGCCGCCCGGGGCCGCGTACGGCAGGAGGGTGCAGCGCAGGAAGCGGGCCCAGTCCTCGCCCCGGCGGTCGCCGTAGGACGTGAAGAGGTCCGCCGCCTCGTCGCACAGGGCGAGCGCCTGCTGGGTGCGGGCGTTGCCCGCGTCCACGACCGCCAGTTCCAGGCAGGTCCATGCCTCGCCGTGGGCGACGCCGATGCGCTGGAAGTCGGCGCGGGCGTCCACCAGGAGCTGGCGGGCGAAGCCGGAGTTACGCAGGGAGCCCGTCTGGGCGGCGCGCTGGTCGCGGGTGACGCGGGCCGAGTGGTGGCGGGCGCAGGCCAGGCCGTAGACGTCGCGCATACGGGAGAACATCGTGCGGGAGCGTTCGAGTTCGCGGACCGCCTGGTCCAGGGCGCCCGTCTCCTCCAGGGCCTGGCCCAGGTAGTAGAGGGTCCAGGCCTCGCCGCGCGCGTCCTCGTTGTCGCGGTGCCGGGCCGCCGCGCCGCGCAGTTCCTCCACGGCCGGGGACGCGTCGCCCGCGACCAGCAGGGCCCGGGCCAGCTGGGTCAGGGCCCAGGCCTCGCCGCGGGCGTCGCGGGTACGGCCGTAGAGGTCGAGGGCCGCGCGCAGTTCGGACTCGGCGCGCGGGACGTCGCCCATCCGCAGGCCCAGCTGGCCGAGCTGGAAGTGGGCCCACGCCTGGCCGTGCACGGACTCGCCGGCGCGGTGCAGGACCAGGGACTCGGTCAGCAGGTCCAGCGCCTCCGACACCCGGGCCCGGTCCCGCTCCACCGCCGCCAGGGCGTGCATCGTCCACGCCCGGTCCGTCGCCAGCTCGGCGGACGACTGCAGGGCCAGGGCCTCGCGGAGCTTCGCCGCCGCCTCCGTCAGATTGCCCTGGTGGTGCAGGGTGATGCCGAGGGAGCACAGGGCGCGGGCGGCCCCCGCGTCGTGGTGGGCCTCCCGGTACAGGTCGACGACCGAGGTGAGGGTGGTGCGGGCCTTGTCGAGTTCGCCCAGCTGCCGCGCCGCGATGCCGGTGCGCCACTGCACCGAGCGGACCAGCAGCCCCTCGTCCACCGCCTGCGCCAGCTCGCTGATCTCGCCCAGGCGGTACAGGTCGCCGCGCAGCAGGCAGTAGTCGCACAGGGCGCCCAGCAGGTTCAGGACCGCCGCCTGGTTCACGCCCTCGGCGTGCCGCAGTGCCGCCGTGATGAAGCTCGACTCGTCGTCCAGCCAGCGCAGCGCCTCGTCGAGGGAGGTGAAGCCATAGGGGCTGAAACGGTTGGTGCGGGTCGACATGTTGCCGTCGACCATGCGCAGCACCGAGTCGGCCAGCTCGGCGTAGTTCACGATCAGCCGCTCCTGCGCCGCCGTGCGCTCGGCCGGTTCCTCCTCGTCGAGGAGCCGGGCCTGGGCGAAGGCGCGGACCAGGTCGTGCAGCCGGTAGCGGTCGCCCCGGACGTGGTCGATCAGGCCCGCGCGGGTCAGGGCCTGCAGATGCCGCTTGGCTTCCGCCTCGTCGGTGGCCAGCAGCGCGGCGGCAGCGGCGGCGCCGAGCGAGGCCCGCCCGGCCAGGGCCAGCCGGCGCAGCAGCCGCCGTGCGGTGTCCGGCTGGTCGGTGTAGCGCAGCCACAGGGCGCGCTCGACCGGCTCGACCGGGCCGTATGCGCCGAGGTCCGTGGCCAGCGCGCGTGGGGAGCGCGGGCCGAGGCACGAACCGACGATGCGCAGCGCCAGCGGCAGCCCGCCGCACAGCTCCCGGACCCGGTCGGCGGACTCGGCGTCGTACGGCCCGGAACGGTCCTGCGCCGCGGCGCCCAGCAGTTCCTCCGCACCGGCCGCGTCCAGCGGCTCCACCGCCAGCTGATGGACCCGCGCGGGCAGGTCGTCCAGCTCCAGCGGGCCCCGCGCGGTCACCAGCACCAGGCTGTCGGACCGCTCCGGGACCAGGGCGCGGACCTGCTCGGCGTCCGAGGCGTCGTCGAGGACGATCGTGACGGGCAGGCCGGTCAGGTGCTGGTGGTACAGCTCGCTCAGCCGCTTGACCTGCTGGTCGGGGGAGGAGCGCTCACGGAACAGCAGTTGCTCACGGGGCGCGCCGAGCCGGTTGAGCAGATGCAGCAGGGCGTCACGGGTGGACAGCGGGGACCCGGCCGGGCCCTCGGCGCGCAGATCGACGACGCAGGCGCCGCGGAAGTAGTCCCGCAGATCGTGCGTGGCCCGCACCGCGAGCGTCGTGCGGCCGCTGCCGGGCGTGCCGTGCAGGACGACCACCGTCGGCCGGCTCTCCGTGCTCGCGCGGGCCGCCTGCACCCACTGCCGGATCTGCGCCAGCTCCGGCCGTCGTCCCGCGAACGGCTCCGCCGGGTCCGGGAGCTGCGCGAAGGACTGCTCCAGCACATTGCGCCCGCGCGCCGCCGCGCTCTTGTCGGCGCCGCGCAGCCGCGGCCCGGTCTTCTTCGGCCCGGTGGAGGCGGCGAGCACCCGCTGCTGGTCCAGGAACGGCCGGATGCCCCGCACCTCCAGCGCCGTCAGCCACTGCAGCCGCAGCTGTTCCGGGCCGCCCGGCTGGCTGACCGCCCCGGCGCGGTGGTGCGCGGCCGGCAGATGGGAGCCGACCACCTTCACGACCGTCGCCGCGGCGCCCACGAACCCGACGGCCACGCCCGCGCCCAGCGCTGTCCCGGTGTCCGTACCGAGGGCCATGTCGGCGACGACGGCCGCGACCGCGGCGACCCCGGCCACCAGCAGGGGAGTCCCGGCGCCCTCACGGGCGTACCGCTGCCCGAAGGTGAGCTGTCCGGCCGCCGCCTCGTCCAGGGCGCGCGTGTAGGCCTCGTACTCCTCGGCCGCGCTCTGCGCCATCCCGTCGAGCCCCCCGCGCGCCCGCGCGAGCAGCACCTTTCCGTCGCTGCGCCCGCCCGTCCGCCGCACCTCCTCCTCCACGGCCCGCGCCAACAGCCCCTCGGCCTCCGCCCGATGACTGTCCCGCATGTCACGTCCCCCTCCGGCGGCAACGGCGTTCTCCGCGGTCACCTCGGTCGTGTGCTCGGTCGTTTCTTGGTCAAGTGTGCTGCGGACGGCGCATCGTTGCGAGGGGGCGTGCCCCGCCCGATTGTGTGAAGAACCGGGCCCGGCGGCGCGCCGGGTGACCGGCGGGCGTGCGGCGGGAGCGTCGCCGGGGCGGCGCCTGACGCGTGCCCGGCCGGGTACTGCGGCAGGATGGACACCATGCCGAACCGACTGGCGCACGAGACGTCCCCCTACCTCCTTCAGCACGCCGACAACCCCGTCGACTGGTGGCCCTGGTCGGCGGAGGCCTTCGAGGAGGCCCGCAAGCGGAACGTGCCCGTACTGCTCAGCATCGGATACAGCAGCTGCCACTGGTGCCACGTCATGGCCCACGAGTCCTTCGAGGACCAGCAGACCGCCGACGACCTCAACGCGCACTACGTGAGCGTCAAGGTCGACCGCGAAGAGCGCCCCGACGTGGACGCCGTCTACATGGAGGCCGTGCAGGCGGCGACCGGGCAGGGCGGCTGGCCCATGACCGTGTTCCTCACGCCGGACGCCGAGCCCTTCTACTTCGGCACCTACTTCCCGCCCGCCCCCCGTCAGGGCATGCCCTCCTTCCGTCAGGTGCTCCAGGGCGTGCACCAGGCGTGGGAGGAGCGGCGCGACGAGGTCACCGAGGTCGCCGGGAAGATCGTCCGGGATCTGGCGGCCCGGGAGATCTCCTACGGCGACGCGCAGACCCCCGGTGAGGAGGAGCTCGCGCAGGCGCTGCTCGGGCTCACCCGGGAGTACGACCCGCAGCGCGGCGGATTCGGCGGGGCGCCGAAGTTCCCGCCGTCCATGGTGCTGGAGTTCCTGCTGCGGCATCACGCCCGGACCGGCGCCGAAGGTGCCCTGCAGATGGCGTCCGACACCTGCGAGCGCATGGCCCGGGGCGGTATCTACGACCAGCTCGGCGGCGGCTTCGCCCGCTACTCCGTCGACCGTGACTGGGTCGTGCCGCACTTCGAGAAGATGCTGTACGACAACGCCCTGCTGTGCCGGGTGTACGCCCACCTCTGGCGCGCCACCGGCTCGGAACTCGCGCGGCGCGTCGCCCTGGAGACAGCCGACTTCATGGTGCGCGAACTGCGCACGAACGAGGGTGGGTTCGCCTCCGCGCTGGACGCCGACAGCGACGACGGGACCGGCAAGCACGTCGAGGGCGCGTACTACGCGTGGACGCCCGAGCAGCTGCGTGAGGTGCTCGGGGAGCAGGACGCCGAGCTCGCCGCGCAGTACTTCGGCGTGACCGAGGAGGGCACCTTCGAGGAGGGCGCCTCCGTCCTCCAGCTGCCACAGCAGCAGGAAGGGCTGGTCGACGCCGGGAAGATCGCCTCGATCCGGGAGCGGCTGCTCGCGGCGAGGTCGGAGCGTCCCGCGCCCGGCCGGGACGACAAGGTCGTGGCCGCCTGGAACGGGCTGGCGATCGCCGCGCTCGCCGAGACCGGCGCCTACTTCGACCGGCCCGACCTCGTAGAGGCCGCCGTCGCCGCCGCCGATCTTCTGGTGCGGCTGCACCTCGACGAGCAGGCCCGGCTCACCCGCACCAGCAAGGACGGCCACGCCGGCGCCAACGCGGGCGTACTGGAGGACTACGCCGACGTGGCCGAGGGCTTCCTCGCGCTGGCGTCCGTCACCGGTGAGGGCGTCTGGCTGGAGTTCGCCGGGTTCCTCCTCGACCACGTCCTGGTCCGCTTCACCGACCCGGAGTCGGGCTCCCTGTACGACACCGCCGCCGACGCCGAGCAGCTCATCCGCCGCCCGCAGGACCCGACCGACAACGCCGCCCCGTCCGGCTGGACCGCGGCGGCGAACGCCCTGCTCGGCTATGCCGCGCACACCGGGTCCGAGCCCCACCGCACCGCCGCCGAGAAGGCCCTCGGCGTCGTCAAGGCGCTCGGGCCGCGGGTGCCCCGCTTCATCGGCTGGGGGCTCGCCGCCGCGGAGGCCGCGCTGGACGGGCCGCGCGAGGTCGCGATCGTGGGGCCGTCGCTCGATCACGAGGGCACGAAGACCTTGCACCGCACGGCACTTCTGGGCACCGCGCCGGGCGCGGTCGTCGCCGTCGGCGCTCCGGAGAGCGACGAGTTCCCGCTGCTCACGGGCCGTCCGCTGGTCGGTGGTGAACCAACCGCGTATGTCTGCCGTAACTTCACATGTGACGCGCCGACAACGGAAGTTGGCCGGTTGCGTGCGGTGCTGAACGACTGAAGTCGGGAATCAACGGAAACACGCTCTTTATCTGAACAGCCCCCAGGCTTCACAGTTCCCCCCTAATCTCTCCACGGTGACGTGACGGATGGGGCCGCACCGGCACACCGTCACGCCTGGGGGTTTAGGGGATCTGGGGGGATCTGTTTGCTGACGTCTGTCTTCATCGCTGCGGTTTCACTTGCCTTGTTCTGGATGGCGGCGTTCACCTTGTGGTGGCAGATGCACGCCTGGCGTACGCCGGAAGTGCTCGCCTCCACGCGGTTCAGCAGTCCGGACGGGGACGAGCACGTCTCCTTCTCGCTGCTGCTGCCCGCCCGGCACGAACAGGCGGTGCTGGACCACACGATCCAGCGGCTGCTGGAGTCGAGCCACACCGACTTCGAGATCATCGTGATCGTCGGGCACGACGACCCGGAGACCACAGCGGTGGCCGAGCAGGCCGCCGCGCGTGACACACGGGTCCGGGTCGTCGTCGACACGCACGAGAAGAAGAACAAGCCGAAGGCCATGAACACGGCCCTGCCGCACTGCCGCGGCGACGTCGTCGGGGTCTTCGACGCGGAGGACCAGGTCCACCCCGCGCTCCTCGCGCACGTCGACCACGCCTTCCGCACCACCGGGGCGGACGTCGTCCAGGGCGGTGTGCAGCTGATCAACTTCCACTCCAGCTGGTACAGCCTGCGCAACTGTCTGGAGTACTTCTTCTGGTTCCGCTCGCGGCTCCATCTGCACGCGCAGAAAGGTTTCATTCCGCTCGGCGGCAACACCGTCTTCGTCCGCACGGACGTCCTCAGGGAGGCCGAAGGCTGGGATCCCGACTGCCTCGCCGAGGACTGCGACCTGGGCGTCAGGCTCTCCAGCGTCGGCAAGAAGGTCGTGGTCGCCTACGACTCCGACATGGTGACCCGGGAGGAGACCCCGGGCTCGCTGATGTCCCTGCTGAAGCAGCGCACCCGCTGGAACCAGGGGTTCCTCCAGGTGTACCGGAAGAAGGACTGGAAGCAACTGCCCACCCTCGGGCAGCGGCTGCTCGCCCGCTACACCCTGATGACGCCGTTCATGCAGGCCTTCACCGGTCTGATCATCCCGCTGAACGTGGCGATCGCGCTCTTCCTCGACGTGCCCGTCGGCATCGCCTTCATCACCTTCCTGCCGGCCGTCACCGCCCTGGTCACCTTCGTCTTCGAGATCGTCGGACTGCACGACTTCGGCAAGCAGTACGGGCTGCGCGTCCGCTTCGCGCACTATCTGAAGCTGGTCCTGGGCGGCCCCTTCTACCAGGTCCTGCTCGCCGGGGCGGCCGTGCGCGCCGTCTGGCGTGAGCAGCGCGGCCGCAACGACTGGGAGCTGACGACCCATGTCGGCGCGCATCTCGACGAGACGGCCGCGACCCGGGCGGGCGCCCCGCACACCCGTGAGGACGTCGAGGACGTACCCGTGACCCGAGAGGACGTCCCCGCGTGACCTCCACCCTTCCCGCGGCGACCACCCCGAAGGTCCCCGCGCAGCGGCAGCCTGTGCCGGACGCCGGTCCGGCCCGTCGAACGCCCGAGCCGCCGAGTCGGCTGCGCTCCTCCCGGCCCGACCTGATCCTGTGCGGTGTCCTGCTGGTCGCGATCCTCACCGTGCAGGGCTGGAACATCGCCGACTACCCGGCCCTCAGCGACGACGAGGGCACCTACCTCGCCCAGGCCTGGTCGGTCCAGCAGGGCAACGGCCTCGCCCACTACACCTACTGGTACGACCATCCGCCCCTCGGCTGGATCCAGATCGCCCTGCTGACCTGGATCCCCGCACTGATCAGCCCCGAGTCGATGACGGTGGGCACCATGCGCGCCGCGATGCTGCTGATCAGCGGCATCAGCGCGGTCCTGGTCTTCGTGCTGGGCCGCCGTCTGGCGCTGCCCCGCTGGGCGGCCGGGCTCGGCATGGTGTTCTTCGGGCTCTCCCCGCTGTCCGTGGTCCTCCAGCGGGAGATCTTCCTCGACAACCTCGCGGTGATGTGGACGCTGCTGGCCTTCACCCTCGCCGCGTCCCCGAGCCGCCACCTCTGGCACCACTTCGGCGCGGGCATCGCGGCCGCCACGGCCGTCCTCACCAAGGAGACGATGCTCGTCGTCCTGCCCGCGCTGTTCCTCACCATGTGGCGGCACAGCCACAGGGACACCCGCAAGTTCGCCCTCACCGGAGCCGTCACGGCCTGCGCGCTGATCGGCTTCTCATACCCTCTGTTCGCCCTGCTCAAGGGCGAGTTGCTGCCGGGCGCCGGGCACGTCTCCCTCTGGGACGGCGTCAAGTACCAGATGACCAGACCCGGTTCGGGCTTCATCCTCGACCAGGGTTCCGGCTCCTGGGGCGTCCTCCAGTCGTGGCTGTACTACGACCGCGTCCTGCCCCTCGGCGGTCTCGCGGGCGCCCTGCTGCTGCTCGTCACCTGGCGCTGGTCGGTCACCGCCCGGGCCCTGGCCGGACCGGCCCTGGCCGTCGCGATCTTCGCCGCGCTGGCCCTGCGCCCGAACGGCTACCTGCCCGCGATGTACGTCATCCAGGCCCTGCCGTTCCTCGCGCTCGTCCTGGCGGGCGGCACCGCTTCCGTCGCCCACGCGGTGCTGAGCCGGTGGCGCTCCGAGGCGGAGAAACGGTACGTCAGTCTGGGCCGGTACGCGCTCGCCGCGGTCCTGGCCCTCTCCGCCGGCGCCTACGTCGTCCCGCGCTGGTACGACGGCGCCCGTATCGCCGTCACCACCGACGCCAACGCCCCCTACAAGGCCGCCTCCCGGTGGCTGGCCACGGAGGTCGAGGACCCGGAGCGCACCCGGGTGCTGGTGGACGACGCCCTCTGGCTGGACCTGGTGCACCAGGGCTACCGGCCCGGGCTGGGCGTCATCTGGTTCTACAAGGCCGACCTCGACCCGGCGGTGACGAAGACGATGCCGCGCGGCTGGAAGGACCTCGACTACGTCGTCGCCTCGCCGACCGTCCGGCGTGACGCGGCCGACCTGCCCAACGTCAAGGCCGCCATGGAGCACTCGGACCCGGTCGCCACCTTCGGCACCGGCGAGGACCGCATCGAGATCCGCCAGATCCAGACGTCCGCCGGAGGCGCGCGATGAGCCAGGAGTCCACCGTCCCCGCAGAGGTCGTAGAGACCACCGAGATCCCCGAACCGGGCGCCGTCACCATCGTCGTACCGACGTTCAACGAGTCGGCGAACGTACGGCAGTTGCTGCGCCAGATCACCGAGGCCGTCCCGGCCCGGCTGCCCTGCGAGGTCGTCTTCGTGGACGACTCCACCGACGACACGCCCGAGGTCATCCAGAAGGCGGCGCAGGACTGCCCGTTCCCGGTGACCGTGCTGCACCGGGACGAGCCGGTGGGCGGGCTCGGCGGCGCGGTCGTCGAGGGCATGAAGGCGGCGACCTCCGACTGGATCGTCGTCATGGACGGCGACTGCCAGCACCCGCCCTCGCTCGTGCCCGACCTGGTCGCCACCGGCGAGCGGGCGGGCGCCGGGCTCGTCGTCGCCTCCAGGTACATCAAGGGCGGCAGCCGGGCCGGGCTCGCGGGCAGCTACCGGGTGTTCGTCTCGCGCGGGGCGACCTGGCTGACCAAGGCGCTGTTCCCGCGCCGGCTGCGTGGCATCAGCGACCCGATGAGCGGTTTCTTCGCCATCCGCCGCAGCGCCGTCACGGCCGAGGTGCTCCAGCCGCTCGGCTACAAGATCCTCCTCGAACTCGCCGTCCGCAGCCGCCCGCGCACGGTCACCGAGGTGCCCTTCGTCTTCCAGGACCGGTTCGCCGGGGAGTCCAAGTCGACCGCCCAGGAGGGCCTGCGCTTCCTGCGCCACCTGGCCGGGCTGCGCACCGCCTCGCCGGGCGCGCGCATGGTCGGCTTCGGCCTGATCGGGCTCACCGGCTTCCTGCCGAACCTGGTCGGCCTGTGGGCGCTGACCGCGCTCGGCATGCACTACGTACCGGCGGAGATCCTCGCCAACCAGCTCGGCGTCGCCTGGAACTTCCTGCTCATCGAGCATCTGCTGTTCCGCGAGCGGCGCCGGCACCGCCGCTGGTGGGACAGGGCCGGGCGGTTCGCGCTGCTCGCCAACGCCGATCTGGTGCTGCGCATCCCGCTGATCGCCCTGTTCGTGCACCAGTTCCATCTGGGTGTGCTGTCCGCCACCGCGCTCGCGCTGGTGACGACCTTCGTCCTGCGCTTCGCGGGGACCGAAGCGCTGGTCTATCTGCCGCGCCGGGGACGTGAGAAGCCCGCGCGCGGGAGCTCCGCACAGCAAGGAGAGCCGTGTGAAAAGACGTCGTAGAAGTACCGCACTCCTGGCCGTGGCGGGCCTCACCGCTGGCCTGCTGCTGACCTCTCCGCAGACCGCCTCCGCCGCCAACCTCATCAAGAACCCCGGCTTCGAGACCGCCGGCACCGGCGACATGCCGTACTGCTGGGAGAAGTCCGGCTGGGGCGACAACGACTTCACCTTCACCACGACGGCCGACGCGCACTCCGGCGGCAAGGCCATGAAGGTCGAGCTGACCCGCCGCGCCGACGGCGACCGCAAGGCGCTGATCACCGAGTCCGCCGAGTGCGCGCCGGTGGTGACGCCGGGCAAGCAGTACGACCTGGGCCTCTGGTACAAGACGACCACCCCGGACGCGGCGATCACGCTGTTCCGGCACGACGCGACGGCCGGCTGGCAGTACTGGACCGACCTCAAGACGCTGGACCTCGCCGGGAACTGGACCCGGGCCACGGTCCGCACCCCCGAGGTCCCGGCCGGCACCGACCGCATCTCCTGGGGTGTCTCCGTCTACGGCACCGGCTCCGCCACCACCGACGACTACACGATGGACCAGGTCCCCGACCCGGTCCTGCCGCCGCGGTGCACCGGCACCGCCGAGCAGTGCGCGAACGGCAAGTGGGACGTGCTGCCCACGAAGAACCCAGTGCGCTCGATGCACTCTGTCGTCCTGCACAACGGCAAGGTCCTCCTCATCGCGGGCTCGGGCAACGACGAGTCGATGTTCGAGGCCGGCACCTTCACCTCCGCGGTCTACGACCCGGCGAACGGCTCCTACAAGATCGTCCCCACGCCGAAGGACATGTTCTGCGCCGGGCATGTGCAGCTCCAGGACGGGCGCGTGCTGGTGATGAGCGGCAACAAGGGCTATCCCTCGGCGGACGGCCGCGTCGGCTACCAGGGCTACAAGGACTCGTACGTCTTCGACCCGGAGACCGAGACGTACTCCAAGACCAACGACATGAACGACGGCCACTGGTACCCGTCGGCCACGATCCTCGGCAACGGCGACGTCATCTCCTTCGGCGGACTGCGCGAGGACTCCACCGGCTCGGTCACCGCCGAGCTGTTCTCCGAGGCCGAGCAGCAGTGGCAGCCGCTGTGGAAGGTCAACCAGACCTGGTCGTACTGGGGCCTGTACCCGTCGATGATCCTCATGCAGGACGGGCGCCTCTTCTACTCCGGCAGCCATGTCTTCGGCAACAACATCCCGGGCACCGGCTCGGCGCTCTACGACTACGACGCCAACACGGTCACCCAGGTGCCGGGCCTGCAGAAGAAGGACGAGCGCGACCAGTCGGCGAGCGTGCTGCTGCCCCCGGCGCAGGACCAGAAGGTCCTCACCCTCGGCGGCGGCAACATCGACTCCAACCCGGAGGCGAACCGCCTGACCGACATCATCGACCTCAAGCAGCCGAACCCCTCGTACGTGGCCGGGCCGCCGATCCCGCAGGGCACGGTCGACCTGGGCAACGGGCCCGTCCCGCAGACCGGGAACCAGGGCAAGATGTACGTCTCCGCCGTGCTCCTGCCCGACGGCAAGGTGCTGGAGACCGGAGGCGCCCTGCACAACCGCGCCAACCCGGTCTACGAGACGTCGATCTTCGACCCCGAGTCGGAGACCTTCGACCCGGTGGCCGTCGACCCCGAGGCGCGCGGCTACCACTCCTCGGCGTTCCTGCTCCCCGACGGCCGTGTGATGACCACCGGCGACAACCCGGGCAACGGCACCTGGAACCACGACGTGTCGGTTTACAGCCCGCCCTACCTGTTCAAGGGCCCCCGCCCGCAGATCACCTCCGTCATCGACACCGAGTGGAACTACGGCGACACCCAGCGGATCACCGTCGACCGGCCCATCGCCAAGGCCGAGCTGATCCGCCCGGCCGCCGTCACGCACTCCTCCGACCCGAACCAGCGGTTCGTGGACCTGCCGCTGTCCGTGGACGGCAACAACGTCGACCTGAACGTCACGAGCAACCGCAACCTGGCCCCGCCCGGCTGGTACATGCTCTTCGCGGTCGACGCCAACGGGGTGCCCTCGGTGGCGAAGTGGGTGCACCTCCAGGGCCCGCAGGCGCTCAAGGCGACGGACGCGTCAGCGCATGTCCACGACTTCGCCGACGCGCCCGAGGGCAAGGTGGTGAAGCCCGGCAAGAAGCGGGTCTCGCAGAAGGTCAGCCCGACGATCTCCGGCTGCGACCGCCACTACGGCTCGATCAACGTCTGCGTGCCGACGGACTTCCCGGCGGAGGTGAAGAAGACGACGGCAGCCCGCTGCGAGTGGCTCAAGACCAACGACTACGGCCGCCTGAAGATCAACGGCAGGGACGACCCGCTGGGCCTTGACAGGAACAAGGACGGAATCGCCTGCGGCAGGGGAGACCTGACCAGACGCTAGAAGCGCCCCGTCAGGGGCGCGGGGAACTGCGCGCTCAGCCCCAACGGCCGCGCGGTTCCCCCCGATGCTCAACCATCAACGGCGCTCGGACCGAAGTTCCATCGCCTGCTCCACGATCGCCTCCAACTGGTCGTGATGCGCACCCTTCCAGTAGGCCCGCCCACACGCACCACACTGCGCGAACACGTCATACGTCGCATGCGTACCGCGCTTCAGCTGATCGGCGACCTCGTCCTTGGTCGCCTTGCGGAGCACCCCGTTGCAGGCGGTGCAGCGCGTCCAGGGAAGCAGCTCGGGACGGAACCGGTCCAGGACGTCCCGCAGCTGCTCCTCGGGCCGCGTGCTGTACACGAACGCCCCCGCCCACAGCTCACGCCTACGCAGCAGCCCCCGGTCCCGGCTCAGCATGACCCGCTGCTCGGCCGCCGAACGAGACGCCAGCGCCGGGTCCCCGATGTCGGTCGACTCATAGGCCGTGTCCACGCCGAGCAGCCGCAGCCGGCGGGCCAGCGTCCCGAGATGCACGTCGAGGAGGAAGCGCAGGGGAGCGCCCGGGATCTTCTGGGGGCGTGCGACGGCCCGTACGGTCACGGACTCGCCGGCCGCAGGGACGTGTGAGAAGGGCACCTCGCGGCCGTCCACGACCAGGGCGCCCACCTCGGTCAGTGGCACGCCCAGCGACTCGACGACATGGCCGAGGCCGGCGACGCCGTCGGTGGCGGCCCGTACGGTGCCCGCACGCCGGGCCCGGGGGGCGAACACATGCAGCTCGGGAGCGAACTCGACGTGGATCTCGGGACCGTTCACCTGGTCAGGATGACACGGCGACAAGCCGCCGCCTCAGGTTTTTCCGGTCGGCAGGCCGTGTTCCAGGACGTCGAGGGCGCGGTCGACGAGGTCACGGATGTCGTCCCGGTGGCCGGTCTCGGCCCAGTAGTGGGAGACCTCCATCAGCCCGCAAATCACGGACGTGGCGAAGACCCTTAGCTCCAGGCTGTCCGGATCGAGCCCGGAGCGGTCGGCGAGGACCTCGCGGAGCAGCGGGCCGGTGGCGGCCGTGCTCTCGATCATGCGGGCCCGGACCGCGGGCACCTCGACCCCGAGCCGCGACCGCAGCCGGGTCACCTCGGGTTCCTCGGCGAGGCTCAGGTCGAGTGCCTTGCGCATCACGTGCCTGAGGACGTCGGCCCACGACTCGTCCTCCGGCCGGGCCCGCAGCTCCGCCGTCATCACCGGCTCCCACTCGTCGGTGATGACGATGTCCTCCTTGGTCGGGAAGTAGCGGAAGACGGTCGACGGCGACACCTCGGCACGGTCGGCGATCTGCTCGATCGTCGTGGCGTCGTAGCCCTGCTCCTCGATCAGCGCGTAGGTCGCGGCGCGGATCGCCTGGCGGGTCTTGATCTTCTTCCGCTCCCGGAGTCCCAGCGGGGGGCACTCGGCGGGGGTGGTGCGTGGGACCGTCATGACATGACAGTAACTGTCAAAAGGCAGGCACTGCCTACGCGTGCTGGTACGCCACCAGGGAGATCCCCACGTAGTGCGTGATGAAGGCGGCCAGGGTGAAGGAGTGGAACACCTCGTGGAAGCCGAACCAGCGCGGTGACGGGTTGGGCTTCTTGATCCCGTAGACCACGCCGCCCGCGCTGTAGAGCAGCCCGCCGACGATGACCAGGACGAGGACGGCGATCCCGCCGGTCCGCATGAAGTCCGGCAGATAGAAGACGGCCGCCCAGCCCATCGCGATGTAGCACGGCGTGTAGAGCCAGCGCGGGGCGCCGACCCAGAAGACGCGGAAGACGATCCCGGCCGCCGCCGCGGCCCAGACGCCCCACAGCAGCCACTGCCCCTTCGCGCCCGGCAGGAGCAGCATGGTCAGCGGCGTGTAGGTGCCCGCGATGATCAGGAAGATATTGGCGTGATCCAGACGGCGCAGCACGCCGTCCATGCGCGGACTCCAGTTGCCCCGGTGGTACAGCGCGCTCACGCCGAACAGCAGGCACGCCGTCAGTACGTAGATACCGCAGGCGAGGCGCCCTCTGGACGAGTCGGCGAGGGCGGTCAACACCAGGCCCGCGACGAGAACGGCCGGAAACATGCCGAGGTGCAGCCAGCCGCGCAGCTTGGGCTTCACCGGGTGCGGCAGGGAGAGCGCCACCGGGCCACGGCCGTCGGCCGGCGTATCCGAGGGCGCGTCGGGGACGAACGCAGTCATGGCCGAATGGTAGCTACGGAACCGTAAGTGACCTATCAGTCCAGCTGATTGGCCGACGAAGAGTGGCCATCCTCTCACTGTCGCCGAACGATGGTTACGCAAACGGACGGTCATATGAACCCAACGTGCACGTAAAGCGTCGTGAGAAACCGTGGCGATCCTCACGTTGCTCACCTGTGCGCTCCTCTGGACAGATGGGCGCGGACGTCGGATGATCAAATGAGTGCGGTCGGCACCGGATGAGCGCCAAGTTTCACCGTGAAGCATCCGGGTCGCAGCCCCCACGGGGCCTCCACATCACAAAAAATCCCTCATTTAGGAGCAATCGTGGCGCGCGATATCGCGGCTCCCACCGTCCCCACCACCCATCAGGGGCTGATCTCGTGGGTCAACGAGATCGCCGAGCTGACCCAGCCGGACAACGTGGTCTGGTGTGACGGATCCGAGGCCGAGTACGAGCGCCTGTGCGGGGAGCTCGTCGAGAAGGGCACCTTCCGGAAACTCGACCCGATCAAGCGCCCTCACTCCTACTACGCGGCCTCCGACCCCACCGACGTCGCCCGCGTGGAGGACCGGACGTTCATCTGCTCCGAGAAGGAGGAGGACGCGGGTCCGACAAACCACTGGAAGGCCCCCGCCGAGATGCGGGAGATCTTCCAGGGCGCCGGGGGCCAGGGCGGCCTGTTCCGCGGCTCGATGCGCGGCCGGACCATGTACGTCGTGCCCTTCTGCATGGGCCCGCTCGGTTCGCCGCTGTCCGCGCTCGGCGTCGAGATCACCGACTCGGCGTACGTCGCCGTCGCCATGCGCACGATGACGCGCATGGGCCAGGCGGTCCTGGACGAGCTCGGCTCCGACGGCTTCTTCGTCAAGGCCGTGCACACCCTGGGCGCCCCGCTGGAGCCCGGCCAGGAGGACGTCCCCTGGCCCTGCAACACGACCAAGTACATCTCGCACTTCCCCGAGGACCGCGAGATCTGGTCCTACGGCTCCGGCTACGGCGGCAACGCCCTGCTCGGCAAGAAGTGCTACGCCCTGCGCATCGCCTCCGTCATGGCGCGTGACGAGGGCTGGCTGGCCGAGCACATGCTGGTCCTCAAGCTCACCCCGCCGCGCGGCGAGGCCAAGTACGTCGCCGCGGCCTTCCCGAGCGCCTGCGGCAAGACCAACCTCGCCATGCTGGAGCCGACCGTCCCCGGCTGGACGGTCGAGACCATCGGCGACGACATCGCCTGGATGCGCTTCGGCGAGGACGGCCGGCTCTACGCCATCAACCCCGAGGCCGGCTTCTTCGGAGTCGCGCCCGGCACCGGCGAGCACACCAACGCCAACGCGATGAAGACGCTCTGGGGCAACTCCGTCTTCACCAACGTCGCCCTCACCGACGACAACGACATCTGGTGGGAGGGCATGACGGAGGAGACTCCGGCCCACCTGACGGACTGGAAGGGCAACGACTGGACGCCCGAGTCCGGCGTCCCGGCCGCCCACCCCAACGCCCGCTTCACCGTCCCGGCCTCGCAGTGCCCGATCATCGCGCCGGAGTGGGAGGACCCCAAGGGCGTGCCGATCTCGGCGATCCTCTTCGGCGGCCGCCGCGCCACCGCCGTACCGCTGGTGACGGAGTCCTTCGACTGGAACCACGGCGTCTTCCTCGGCGCCAACGTGGCCTCCGAGAAGACCGCCGCCGCCGAGGGCAAGGTCGGCGAGCTGCGCCGCGACCCGTTCGCGATGCTGCCGTTCTGCGGCTACAACATGGGCGACTACATGGCCCACTGGATCGACGTGGCCAAGGACAAGGACCAGTCCAAGCTGCCGAAGATCTACTACGTCAACTGGTTCCGCAAGGACGACCAGGGCAAGTTCGTGTGGCCCGGCTTCGGCGAGAACTCCCGTGTCCTGAAGTGGATCGTGGGACGCCTGGAGGGCACGGCCGAGGGCGTCGAGTCGCCGATCGGCGTCCTGCCGGCGAAGGGCTCCCTCGACACGGACGGCCTCGAACTGTCCGAAGCCGACCTGGACTTCCTGCTCACGGTCGACAAGGAGGTCTGGCGCGAGGAGGCCGCCCTGGTCCCCGAGCACCTCAACACCTTCGGCGACCACACCCCGAAGGAACTGTGGGACGAGTACCGCGCGCTGGTGCAGCGCCTGGGCTGAGACCCGCACCCAAGACTCCGCGGCCGGTCTACCGAGAGTGCCCTGACCAGCAACATCGTCACGGCCGGCCGCGGTGACAGCAGTACCGGAGGCAGGGGTTCGCACAACGGCGTGCGAGCCCCTGCCTTCGTCGTCCCCGTCGCGCCCCCTTGCTCACCGAATCTTCACACCTGTTTCATGCTCTGCAGGCGCCCCACCGGTCCCGGTGGGGCTCTCAAAACAGCCTGTGGGGGGCACAGTTGAATACCGCACACCGTTCCAGACGAATCGCGGCCACCCTGTCCGCCGTGTTACTCGCGGGGACCGGCCTGACCGTCGCCGCCGCGCCCGCGGCACACGCGGCGGCCTCCGACGCCGTGGCCAAGCTGCCGATCTCGTCGTACTCGGCGCTGGCCGTCGACAACGTCCACCAGCGCGTCTTCGTGGCGGACAGCAACGTCGGCTACTACCTCAACTCCGGCACCATCGCCGTCTACAGCTTCGAGGGCGAGCGCCTCACGACGCTCACCACCAATCAGGCCCATGTCTCCGGCCTGGCGGTCAGCGCCGACGGCAACACGCTGTACGCGGGCCTGCGCGACCGTATCGAGGCCTTCGACACCACCACCTACCAGCGCACCACCGTCGCCTCGGTCAACACCGACACGTGCGGCCGTGAGGTCGCCCAGTCCGGCGGCCAGACCTGGTTCACGACGCCGAACGCGTCCTCGACCTCCCAGTGCGCCACCTCCGAGACCCATCTCGACGGGATCGTGAACGGCACGCACACCCGCACCGGCTGGAACGACTACGGCGATCTGCTGCTGGAGGCCGGCGCCGGGGACCGCATGCTCATGGGCCAGCCGCGGGGCGCGAAGGCGGCCGACCCCTTCCTCGCCGTGTACGACACCAGTGACGGCTCCCTCGTGCGCAACGCCGCACGGCGTTTCGCCGACGGCCAGGGCAACGGCGCCCTGAACCTCAAGGACCTGGCGTTCTCCGCCGACGGCACCAAGGTCGCCCTCGCCGACGCCACCGCCGGCACCAGGCTGCTGAACACCGGCGACCTGTCGGACGCGGCGACCGGCTACCGGGCCCTGCCCGACGGGGCCAGCGCCAGCGCGGTCGCCTTCAGCGGCGACGGCAAGTACATCGCGCGCGGCGCCTCCGCCACCGGCGCCGTCCCCGACCTGCTGGTGCAGCCCGCCGACCCGGGCGACTCCACCACCCCGCTGGAGTTCGTCTTCGAGGGCAGCCTCGACGGTGACCGGGTCGTGCCGCGCGGCATGGAGTGGGCGGCGGACGGATCCCGGCTGTTCGCGGTCACCACCAACGCGGCCGGCGGCCAGTACTGGCTGCACATCATCAAGCCGCCCGCCGTCCAGTACGACAGCCGCTTCACCGGCGGCCTCATCCACAGCCCCGGCCAGGCCGTGGCGGGCGAGCCGCTCGCCGTGCGCGGCCGGCTGGAGCACGACGGGCCGGCGCCCGCCGAGCCGCTGAAGGTCAAGGCGACCCGCACCGACGCGAGCGGCACCCACGACCTGGGCGCCGCCACCGTCAAGGCGGACGGCACCTTCACGGTCCTCGACGAGCCCGACCGGATCGGCGAGGCCACCTACACCGTCTCCTACCTCGGCGACCTGACCCACCGTCCGGCCACGGACATCACCCACACGGTGACGGTGGGCAAGGCCTCGAGCGCGATCGCCCTCACCGCCCCCGACGAGGCGACCATGTCCGGCGGCATCGAGATCACCGGCAAGTTCACCGCCCAGGGCAAGCCCTTGGCGGACCGGGCGGTGCTCAAGGTCGTCCGCGAGGACCGCCTCGGCACCGGCACGCTCTCGTCGGTGACCGTCGCAGCGGACGGCACCTTCACCATCAACGACATCCCCCGCACCCACCGCGATGTGACCTACACGGTCAGCTGGCCGGGCGACGCCCTGCACGAGGGAACGACGGCGTCGGCGGAGGTCTACGTAAGGCGCTAGGGGCCCGCGGCCGCCGATGTGACGGTGCCACACATTCCGTATGTGTCCACGCAGTTGGGACGCTTGAGCGCACGAAAGGTTGTGCGCACATTCGGCCTCACCTTGGGCACGGGTCCATCACAACTGGTCGCTCGCCGGGTCCGATCTGGGTGCTATTGCTGGGATCAATCCAAGATCGTCTGATGCCCCGGCTATGAAATGGTCAAGCGAAAGACTTCACAAGGGCGTTGAGCCCACCCGCTCCTTTCGCTCCGCCCTTCGCTCGGACCCTCCGGCCGCCGGTGCCCACCGCGGCCGGAGGCGTCCGGTGCCCGAACGGCGGGACCTCACCCGCCCAGTGCCGCTCCACCCACCAAGTGCCGCCCGGTCCAGGCGCGGCCCCGCATCCCCCAGCTGAGAGGGCCCCTCATGGCCGACGAGATGGTGCGTCAAGCCCAGGTCTTCATCAACCGCGTGTACGGCAGCCGCATCGGCATGACCGTCGAGGAGAACGGGCAGACCGGCTGGCCCACCATGTACGCCCTGACGCGCGCGCTCCAGTACGAGCTGGGCATCACCAACCTGTCGAACAGCTTCGGGCCGGCCACCCTGGCAGCCATCGCGGAGAAGTACGGCAAGATCGACGCCAACAACGTGCCGCACGCGGACTTCTGCCGGATCCTCCAGTCCGCCCTGTACTGCAAGGGCTACGACGGCAGCGCCATCGACGGTACCTACAGCGCCCGCGTCCAGCAGTCCGTCACCCAGCTCAACGCCGACATGGGGCTGAGCGCGGTCTACCCGGGCAGCGCACTGTGGCCGAAGGTCATCAAGGGCCTGTTCAACATGGACGCGTACGTCACCGTCAGCGGCGGCTCCAGCGCGGTCCGCGCGGTGCAGCAGTGGCTCAACGGCCAGTACGTCCTGCGCAAGGACTACTACGTCATCCCCTGCGACGGCCACCACTCACGCGACGTCGCCAAGTCGATGCTCTTCGCCGTCCAGTACGAGATCGGGATGGCGGACGGGGTCGCCAACGGCGTCTTCGGGCCCGGCACCCAGTCCGGCCTCAAGTCGCACACCCTGTCGGTGGGCAGCTCCGGCAACTGGGCACGGCTCTTCACCGGCGCGATGATCCTCAATCAGCGGTCGGTGGCCTTCGGCAACTTCACCAGCACGGTCTCCACCGCCGTCTCGAGCTTCCAGTCCTTCGCGAAGCTCCCGGTGACCGGCAAGGGCGACTTCTCCACCTGGGCCTCTCTCCTCGTCTCCTACGGCGACCAGAGCCGTAGCGGCGAGGCCTGTGACGGCGTCACCAAGATCACTGACGCGCGTGCGGCCACCCTCAAGGCGGCTGGCGTGAAGTACATAGGCCGCTATCTCACCAACCCCAGCGCCACCTCGCTCCCCGAGAAGGCCATCCAGCCCGGCGAGCTGGCCACCATCGCCTCGAACGGCCTGCGCTGCTTCCCGATCTACCAGACGTACGGCAGGGACGCCGACGGCTTCAACTACGGCGCCGGACGGGCCGCGGGCCAGGCGGCCGCCAACGCCGCCCTCGACCACGGCTTCAAGCCCGGCACCCGGATCTTCTTCGCCGTCGACTTCGACGCGCTCGACCACGAGGTGACGTCGAACGTCCTGCCGCACTTCAAGGGCATCGTGGACGCGCTGGCCGTCGACGGCGCGGAGTTCAAGGTCGGTGTGTACGGGCCGCGCAACGTCTGCACCCGGGTCGGCGAGGCCGGGCACTCCACCGCCTCCTTCGTCTCCGACATGTCCTCCGGCTTCTCCGGGAACTTCGGCTACCCGCTGCCCGCCGACTGGGCGTACGACCAGATCGTCACCCGCACCGTCGGCTCCGGCGCCGGCTCCATCGAGATCGACGTCAACATCGCCTCCGGACGCGACACCGGCCAGGCCTCCTTCAACGCGCCCCGGCCCCCGCGCCCCGACGTCGCCTTCGACGGCTCCTTCCTCAACGCCCTGCACGCGGACCTCAGCCGCTACATGCGCAGCATCGGCTACGAGGACGACGGCGGCACCGGCACCGAAGCGCGGCTCTTCACACACACCCAGTGCTTCGAGACGATCATGTCGCACGACGCACAGACCACCCAGCTGTCCCGTGCGTACAACATGCGCAAGGCGATGATCCAGACCTCCGCCTACTGGGAGATGCGGCACTACGACCTCATCGACCAGACCGTGGACCACGCGGTCGCCCAGTACCACCTCAACGGCGTCGGCATCAAAAAGGACTCCTCGACCGGCATCGGGCAGATCAGCGGCGAGAACGGCATCCGCGCCTGGAACCACTGCATCGACAACGGCTTCGTCACCGGCACCCGTCTGGATCCGACCAAGGACGCCGACATCTGGACGATGTGGCAGAAGGTCAACAAGGACAACGCCTTCACCATGCGGACCGTGCCGCTGATCCACCTCTGGGGAGTCGCGGGCAAGCCCGGCGGCCAGAACCCCCCGGCCGGCGAGACCAAGCTGCGCGCCATGAGCCTGAACTACACCGAGGGCGAGATCTTCGAGATCATCCGCCGCTACCAGGGCTGGGGCGACGAGGCCGAGGCTCATGCCGCCAAGCGCATGGGGCTGTACCACATCTTCGAGAAGTACAACAACCTTGTCCGGCAGCTCGCCGGCGGGTGAGGTGGTCGCCATGACCACCTCGTACCCCGCCGCCCTGCCCCTGCTGCTCTGCGTCGTCGTCGCCGCCGTGACCGCCTTCGGTCTCGTCGGCTACGGCCTCCCGGCCATCGGCAGGGGCGGCCCGGGGGCCGTGGCACGCGGCGGCGCCGCGCTCGCCGGGGCCCTCGCCGCGATCGCCTGGGTCTGGGGCCTGGTGTCGCTCTTCCTCGACGAGAGCGGCACCGCCCAGGCCTGCCAGAACGCGAACCCTTCGCTGTACGGGCAGGTGAGCGGCTACAGCGTGTCCTACCTGCCGCCCGCCCTCGACTGCCGCATGTCGTCCGGTGGTTCGTACGCGGCGGCCGTCCCCGGCTTCATCGCGCCCGTGATGACGGTCTGTGCGGTGATCGCGGTGACGCTCGCTCTGATCGCCCTCGCCGAACACCGCCGCACCACCACACCCGAGCACCCCGAGAAGAGGACCACGTGAGCGACGCTCCCGCCCCGCTGTCCCGCAGAGGCTTCCTGCTGCGTGCCGCCGCCGTCACCGCCGCCGCGGCGGTCCCGTACTCGCAGGCGCTGGCTTCTCCCGCGTACGCCGCCGAGCCGCGGGACTACACCTTCCCCAAGGCCGTCCGCCAGGGCGTCGCACGGGCCGAGGCCCGTAACAAGCGACTCCTCGCCGGGGCCGACTCGGCCAACGGGTGGGACATGGAGACCGCCGCCGACCAGGGCGGATCCATCGCCACGCGGCCCGTGCCCGGCACCCCGGTGACGGACCTCCAGATCCGGCTCGGCGCTCCCGAGACGGTCCTGGTCCACCTCGTCCGCCGCTTCCACTACGAGATCGCCGAGCTCCAGCCCGGCGAGGCCGTCGGCTGGACCGCTCCGAAGGGGCTGCGCGGGCCCGCCCGCAACCTGGCCTCCGGCACCGCCGTCCGTATCCGGCCCGGCCACTACCCGCCCGGCGCCAAGGGCGGCTACTTCCCCCTGGAACTCGCGGTGCTGCGCGACATCCTCGCCGAACTCGACGGCGTGGTCCGCTGGGGCGGCGACGACCATGCCGTCGACGAGGCGCTCTTCTACCTCGCCGTCGGACCCGACGACAAGCGCCTGACCGCGGTCGCCGAACGCCTCCGCGCCGGCGTCGAGGGGACCGCGGGCGAGAGCGCCGGCACCCTCGTGGACGTCCACGAGAAGGGCCGCCGCTCGGCCGCCGAGGCCCTCGCCCGCCGCCAGCGGAAGGCGGCCTGACGCCGCTTCGCGCGCGGTCCGGTTTTCCCAGTTCGCAGTCGACCATCAAGGAGAAGGCAGTGAAGAGACAGTTCACCCTCGTGGCAGCGGTGGCCGTGGCGATGGGGGCTTTTGTGACCCCTTCCGCCCATGCCAACACCGGGTTCGAGAATCAGATGAGCCCCGAAGCCTGCCAGAAGTCTCAGGCGGCGTCCGATTTCAAGTACGCGATCTACTACAACTCGAACTACGGCGGCGCTTACCGCAACATCGGCTACAGCGTCTGGGATTTCGCTGACGAGCGGATCGGTGGGGCTCCCCAGGGCGGCACCCAGCCGCTGAACTTCTGCCACGGCGGAAACGGGAACGGGCAGGGCATCAAGAACAACGCCGCGTCGGTGAAGAACAAGCACTCGACGTATTACGCCGTGACCTATTACAACAGCGGCTACAAGGGCTCCGCGGACTGGTCCAGCCCGCGTTCTCAGACCAACCTCTCGGTGACCAAGAACGAGAACGCCTCGTTCGCCTGGCAGACGCTCTAAATTCCAACGGCAGGTACCCTCCCCATGCGCATGAAGGCCACGCGAGCAGGCATCGGTTCGCTGTTGATCGCGGCAACTCTGGTATCAGTCGCCGGTTGTTCGGGCGACGCGACCACGGCGAATCCATCGGTGGCGACACCGAAGCCCACGGTTCCTTTCGACGCGGCCGATCCTGCGACATGGGTGCTCCCGATCGAGGGCTACCTGCCGTCGGAGGCCGAGCGAAAGCAGATTTCGCAGGCCCGGAAGATACTCGTCGGCGATTGCATGAAGGGCTACGGCTTTTCCTGGCAGCCGGCTGCCGACCTGCCGCGTCTGGGCGGCAAGACCCTGGTCGACTGGCGCTACGGGATTCACGACATGGCGCTCGCCGAGGAGCGGGGATACAAGCCGGCGGCCGAGGAGCAGGAAGCCTACGACCGGGCCGTCGAAAAGGGTGCCCTGGACGGTACGTCGGGCAACGGCCCGGATACGCGTGCCCTGGAGGGCGGCGTCAAGGAGATAGGGGGCAAGCCCGTCCCGGAGGGCGGCTGCCTCGGCGAGGCCGACCGGAAGATCTCCGCCGGTGGTGCGAACACCACGATCGCCCAGACGATCAGCAATGAGACCTTCGCGCAGTCCCAGCAGATCCCCGAGGTCGTCGAAGCGTTCCAGGCCTGGTCCGCCTGCATGAAGAAGAGCGGTTTCGACTACGCGCGGCCGCTCGACGCCAGCGACGACCCGCAGTTCGGCTCGCAGAGCGTCACGCCGCTCGAGATCAGGACCGCGACCGCCGACATCTCCTGCCGGGACAAGACCAAGGTCGCCAAGGTCTGGTTCGACGCCGAGGTGGCGATGCAGAAAGAAGAGATCGAGTCGGGAGCCGAGCGGCTGAACGGGGAGAGGAAATCCCTGAATTCGGCCGTGAAGAAGGCCGCCGACGTCATAGCGGGCTCCTGATGCGTTCTCGCGGCCTCGCTCAGCGTCGAAAAGCTCTCGGTTTCCTGGTCCTGGCATGTCTCGTGTGCACCGGAGCGGGCGCGGGCGCTGCCCTGCTCATCAAGTCCCCGGCGCAGGTCGCCGCGGACACGGCACCCCCGCCACCGGACATCCTCACGGCGGAAGTGGAGGACCGGGTGATCTCCCAGGCCTTGATCACACGTGGGAAGGTCACCTCTTCCCAGCGCACCGACATCTCCTCCGGGCCCCGAGCGGGCGAAGACGCCGGCCGTTCGGTGGTGACGAAGGTCAAGTCCGCTCCCGGCCGGAAGCTCACCGCCGGTCAGGTGCTTCTCGAAGTCTCGGGCCGTCCGCTGTTCGTCCTCGAGGGCGCCGTACCCGCCTACCGTGACCTCGTGCCCGGCAAGCGCGGCGAAGACGTCGCCCAGCTCCAGGCGGCGCTTCGGGGCTCCGGCCACCCCACGGGCAACGACCTTTCAGGAGTCTTCGGCCCGGGCACCGAACAGGCCCTGACGTCCTTCTACCGCTCCATCGGCTACGAAGTGCCGGTCACCGAGGCTCCCGTGAGCCCGGCCGAGGCGCCACAACCCGACGCATCGGCTTCCCCGGCGGCGAAGCCCGAGGCGGCCCCGCCTCGCTCCCTTCCCACCTTTCCGATGTCGGAAGTGGTCTTCGTCCGGTCCTTCCCCGCGTACGTCGAGGAAGTGCACACCACAGTGGGGGACGAGGCCGGGGAGAACCTGCTGTCCCTGTCCTCCGGAGCGCTCACCGTCGAGGGTTCCGTGACACCGCAGGAGAAGGGGATGATTCGCGCAGGCCAGAAGGTGCGGATCTACTCCGATACGGCGGGCCGCGAGTACAGCGGAAAAGTGGAGTCCGTCGCCTTGGAACGCGCGTCCGCGAAAGACGGTGGCGAGGAGTCGGGCGAGCAGAAGTACACGGTCAAGGTGACACCGTCCCGGCCCTTGCCCATGAAGATGAACGGCGAGAATGTGCAGCTGACCGTTGTGGCGGCCTCGTCCCGGGGGAAGGTCCTCGCCGTGCCCTCGTCGGCCGTCTCGACCGGCGCCGACGGTCTGACCAGCGTCACCGAGAGGACAGGGCGGAAGGAGCGCCGGATCCCCGTCACCGTCGGGGTGTCGGGGGACGGATACGTGGAGATCGTCCCCCGGAAGGGCGCCCGCCTCGAGGCCGGTGCCCGGGTGGTCGTAGGCGTGCAGACGAGAGCGACTGCGGGCCGCCCGTGACCACGACCACCAAGGACGGCGCGGTCATCGAGTTCCGTGGCGTCGGACTCAGATACCCAGGTCCTCCGGCCGTCGACGCCCTGCGTCCCTGCGATCTGCGCATCGCCGACGGGGAGTTCGTCACCGTGGTGGGGCCGTCGGGCTCGGGCAAGTCCACCCTGCTGAACATCGCGGGGCTCCTGGACGCCCCCACGCAGGGCCAGTACCTGCTGAACGGGATCGACACGGCGGCCTTGAGCGCCTCCCGTCTGGCTGCTCTGCGCGGCGAACGGATCGGGTTCGTCTTCCAGGCCTTCCATCTCCTGCCCCATCGCAGTGCGCTGGAGAACGTCGAACTCGCCCTGGTCTACCGGGCTGTTCCCCGGCGGGAGCGCCGTGCGCGCGCTGCCGCGGTCCTGGAGCGCGTGGGCCTGGCACACCGTGCTACCGCGCTCCCCACCCAGATGTCGGGCGGCGAACGCCAGCGCGTCGCGGTCGCGCGCGCCCTGGTGGGGGAGCCCTCACTCCTGCTGTGTGACGAGCCGACAGGGAATCTGGACTCCGCCACGTCCGCATCCCTGCTGGAGCTGCTGGACGCCCTGCATCGGGACGGCATGACCATCGTCGTGATCACCCACGATCCTCAGGTCGCGGAGCACGGACAACGCACCGTCACGATCCGCGACGGCGTTCTCCATGACTCCGGCCCCCGGTCGGGGGCGGCATGACGACGCACCGGCGAAGCGCCCCGGAGCGGTCCCGGCTGGCCGTTCGGGATCTGCTGTCCGAAGCCGTGGCCGGCATGCTTCAGCGACCGGCCCGGTCGGTACTCACCGCCCTCGGGACCGTTCTCGGTGTCGGCGCCTTCATCGCGGTCCTCGGTCTCACCGGGACAGCCACTTCGCAGATCGACAACCGGTTCAACTCGCTGACGGCCACCGAGGTCAGCGTCACGGACATCGGTGCCGGTAACGCCGCGGCTCGCGATCTGTCGTTCCCGCAGGACGCCGATGCCCGCATCGCCCGACTGAACGGCGCGCTCGCCGCGGGTGTCTCCTGGAGTGTCCGGCTGGGGCCGGAAGAAGCGGTGCGAGCCGCCCCCGTCGGCTCGGCCAACAGCGTCGACGCCCAGACGCAGGTGATCGCCGCCTCTCCCGGTATCTGGCAGGCGTCACAGGCCCAGTTCGTCGAAGGCAGGGCGTTCGACGGCTTCCACGACACGCATCACCAGGCGGTCGCCGTGATCGGCCAGGCCACCGCGGCACGTCTCGGTATCACCACGCTGCGCACGCGTCCTGCCGTCTTCATCGGCAACACCGCCTTCACCGTGATCGGCATCCTGAAGGACGTCGAGCGCAAGCCGGAGCTTCTGATGTCCATCACGGTGCCGCGTTCGGTGGCCGAACGGACGTGGGGAGCCCCCACGGACGAGGGGGCGCAGATGCTGATCTCGACTCGGCTCGGTGCCGCCGGCCAGATCGCGGACGAGGCGGCCCTCGCCCTGCGTCCGGACCACCCCGAGTACTTCAAGGTGACACCGCCTCCGGACCCGCGGTCCCTGCGCACCGCGGTCAGCGACGACCTGGGCCAGCTGTTCCTGCTCCTCGCAGGGGTGTGCCTCATCATCGGGGCCGTCGGAATCGCGAACACCACGCTGGTGGCGGTGCTGGAACGAACCGGAGAGATCGGCTTGCGACGCGCTCTGGGCGCACGCGGCGTTCACATCACCCTGCAGTTCCTGACCGAGTCCGCGGCGCTCGGCCTCCTCGGAGGCCTCGTCGGCACCTCGATCGGCACGGTGGTCGTGGTCACCGTCGCCGCGGCGAAGCAGTGGACACCGGTGATCGACCCCACCACCTTGGCCACCGCCCCGACACTGGGCCTGGTCGCCGGTCTCCTTGCCGGCCTGTACCCGGCATGGAGAGCGTCCCGAATCCCACCGGTCGAAGCATTGCGCCGCTGAGCGGTACAGCGCCCTTAAGGGGCGCGAGGCTGTATCGATTTGCGGCTCCGCCGCGTGGGCGCGACAAGCCACACTCAACCCGCACCCGCCCACGGGCGACACCCAGACGGCGATACACGGCTCAAGCCAACGCAGTGCTGTGGCACCCGGTCCGCGCGTCGCTGCGGGTGCGCGCGGACCGGGGCCGTTCGAGGGAGCCCGTGTAACCGGGCTCAGTGGGACGCGAGGGTGCGCGGCTCCAGAGCCGCCGAGTGGGCATCCATGCACTCGGCGGCAAGGATGGCGGCGGCCGTATCGGCACGGGACGCGGCGACGACCAGCGCACGGCCCGCCAGGGCATGTGCCCGCCGGTGGAGCGCCACGGCGCTCCGCTCGCGCCGGCCCCTGGGCGCGCGGACGGGCGTACGCCCGCCCCGCAGCCGGGCCACCTGCTCCGTGAGCCGCTCCGCCGCGGTGTCAAGGTCGGCCGACGGTGCCGCGGTGCGCAGTTCGTCCGTGACGGCGAGCAGCGCGGCGAGATGGCCCGCGAGCTGGATGTCCAGCTCTTCCTCACGCGATCGGTGGGGGAAGTCGGCGGTGGTGCCGGCCATCGTGCTGTGGACCGACTTGGCGCGGATCGGTTCGTACATGGGACGGCCTCCTGAGTGCTTCAGGAAGCCATCCTAGCTTAGATTTCGTCTAAAGTTGAGTTGTTCACAAACCCGGACCGGCTGCACACACAGTGTGAGTGCGGTCTCCGGTCAGGGCTGGCTGTAGCCGTCCAGGAAGTGCCCGATCCGGCCCATCGCGTCCCGCAGATCACCGACCGACGGCAGGGTCACCACCCGGAAGTGATCCGGCTCAGGCCAGTTGAAGCCGGTGCCCTGGACGACCATGATCTTCTCGCGCCGGAGCAGGTCCAGGACCATGCGCCGGTCGTCCTTGATCTTGAAGACCTTGGGGTCGAGCCGCGGGAAGAGGTACAGCGCGCCCTTCGGCTTCACACAGGTCACGCCCGGGATCTGGGTCAGCAGCTCGTACGCCACGTCCCGCTGCTCGCGCAGCCGGCCGCCCGGCAGGACCAGGTCGTTGATCGTCTGGCGTCCGCTGAGCGCCGCGACCACGCCGTGCTGGCCCGGCATGTTCGCGCACAGCCGCATGTTCGCGAGGATCGTCAGGCCCTCGATGTAGGAGTCCGCGTGAGCGCGCGGCCCGGAGATCGACATCCAGCCGACGCGGTAGCCGGCGACCCGGTACGCCTTCGACATGCCGTTGAAGGTGAGGGTGAGCAGGTCGGGGGCGACGGCGGCGGTCGGGGTGTGGGTGGCCTCGTCGTAGAGGATCTTGTCGTAGATCTCGTCCGAGCAGACCAGCAGGTTGTGGCGGCGGGCGATGTCGGTGAGCCCCTTGATCATCGCCTCGTCGTAGACGGCCCCGGTCGGGTTGTTCGGGTTGATGATCACGATCGCCTTGGTGCGGTCGGTGACCTTGCGCTCGATGTCGGCCAGGTCCGGCATCCAGTCGGCCTGCTCGTCGCACCGGTAGTGCACGGCGGTGCCGCCGGACAGGGAGACGGCGGCGGTCCACAGCGGGTAGTCGGGCGCGGGGACGAGGACCTCGTCGCCGTCGTCGAGCAGCCCCTGCATCGCCATCACGATCAGCTCGGAGACGCCGTTGCCGATGAAGACGTGCTCGACGTCCGTCTCGATGCCGAGGGTCTGGTTGTGCATGACGACCGCGCGGCGTGCGGCCAGCAGCCCCTTGGCGTCGCCGTACCCGTGTGCCGAGGACACGTTCCGGAGGACGTCCTCCAGGATCTCGGGCGGACATTCGAAGCCGAACGCCGCCGGGTTGCCGGTGTTGAGCTTGAGGATGCGGTGACCGGCGGCTTCCAGCCGCATCGCCTCCTCGAGCACCGGGCCCCGGATCTCGTAACAGACGTTGGCGAGCTTGGTCGACTGGATCACCTGCATGTCAGGGAGCTTACGGCCCGGTAATGCCCCGCGGCTCGTGTTTTCCGCCACGTGAGACATGACGATGTGGGCCCGATATCACCGCTCGCTGTCCCACCAGCACCTTCGATGCCTAGAATTCGCCGCCATGTCCAGGCCATCCGAATACTCCGAAGGGGCTACGAGCGGCGAGCCCCCGGCGCAGTCGCACGTGTATCTGCCGCGGGCCGCCCCGCCCCCGGCGTACGACGCGTACGCCGATCCGGCGGCGGCGCACGGATGGCGGGACGTCTACGACCCAAGCGACCCGCGGGGCGGCACGGACGACACGCGCGAGCTGCCGCCGGTGCCGGCGCGTGGCCGGTCCGGTGCGGGCCACCGCTCCCGGCGCCGGCCGGGGCCGTGGCGTGCGCGCCGCGTGGCGGTCGCCGCCGGAGCCGTGGGCGCCGTTTCGGTGGCCGCGCTGATCGCCGGTCTCTCCTTCTCGAACGCGCCCTCCGGCGGGGAGCGCGGTGGCAAGGGCGGCCGTACGGGTCCGGCGGCGGGGGAGCCGACGGTGCCGCCCGCCGGCTCTGGCCCTGCCGCGACCCCCGGGGCTCCGCTCGCCGACCGGCCGGCGGATGGTGACGAGCCGTCCGGCGCCGCGTCCGCGAGCCCCTCCACCGCGGCGAGCCGCACCCCGTCCGAGTCGGGGACGGAGGCCACGAGTCCTTCGGCCGGCGGCACGGCCGGCACCTCCACGCCCTCGGCCGCCACGTCGGCCCCGGGCAGGTCCGGGGAAAAACCCGGACGCGGCCCCGGCGGCACCAAGGGCCCCAAGTAGCCCGTCTGTCGGAACCGTTGAGTAGGGTCAGGCCGAACGGGCCGGGTTCGTGCGGAGAACAACTCCTTGCCCTGCCCGCCTTGCGACGATCACAATGTGCATGACAACACTGCGGGCGGCCGGAAGTTTTCCGGCCGCCTCCGTCGCAAGAGGGGACCCCCCATGAGAAAACCTCTCGCCGCCGCGTTCTTCGCCCTGGCGATAGCCGGGGCCGGCGCGGCTCCCGCGACCGCTGCCGATGCCGCCCCCCAGGGCGTCGGCAAGGCCGCGGACGCGGGCAAGGTCACGTCCGCCGTCTCGGATGTGGTCACGTCCGCAACGGAGACCCTTTCCGGGCTCCGTGGCCCGTCGGCCAAGGCTGTGAACTTCGCCGGCACCGTCGCGCTCAGCAACTGCTCCGGCTCCGTCGTCCGCATGCCGGACTCCGAGGACAACGACCCGGCGCTGGTGATGACCAACGGACACTGTCTGGACGGCGGCATGCCCGGGCCCGGCGAGGTCCGCGTCGACCAGGCTTCCAGCCGTACCTTCGGCCTGCTCAACTCCTCCGGCTCCCGCGTGGCCACCCTGCGCGCCGCCAAACTCGCTTACGGCACGATGACCGACACGGACGCCGCGTTCTACCAGCTCACCACCACGTACGGGCAGATCAAGAGCTCGTACGGCATCAACGCGCTGACGCTGAACGACTCCCGCCCGGCCGCCGGCACCGCCATCAGCGTCGTCTCGGGCTACTGGAAGCGGATCTACAGCTGCGACATCGACGGGTTCGCGCACACCCTGAAGGAGGGCGACTGGACCTTCAAGGACTCGGTCCGCTACACCTCCGCCTGCAACACCATCGGCGGCACGTCCGGCTCGCCCGTCGTCGACCAGGCCACCGGCAAGGTCGTCGCCATCAACAACACCGGCAACGAGGACGGCGAGCGCTGCACGGTGAACAACCCCTGTGAGGTCGACGCGAACGGTGAGGTGACCGTCCGCAAGGGCATCAACTACGCCCAGCAGACCTACCAGGTCCCGGCCTGCTTCGGCACCGACAGCAAGCTCGACCTGCACGCGAGCGGCTGCACCCTGCCCAAGCCGTAAGGCAGGGTGCCGGGCCGGGCGGTCACGCCCGAGCGGTTCCGCGCACCGCCCGGCCCGCCAGCACGTCCGTGCGACGGCCGTCCTCGATCACGAAGCGGCCGTCGACCAGGACGTACGGGATGCCCGTCGGGAGCGTGCGGGGTTCGGCGAAAGAGGACCCCGCCGCTACCGTCGCCGGATCGAAGAGGACCAGGTCCGCGACGTACCCCTCGCGCACCAGGCCCCGGTCCGGCAGCCGCAGCCGGGCCGCCGGGCGCGAGGTGAGGTGCGCGACGCACTCCTCCAGTGACAGCACCCCCAACTCCCGCACGTAGTGCCCGAGGTAGTGCGGGAAGGTGCCGTAGGCGCGCGGGTGCGGCTTGGCGCCCTGGAGGATGCCGTCCGAGCCGCCGGTGTGCACACGGTGGCGCATGATCGCCCGGACGTTCTCCTCGTGGCCGACGTGCTGGAGGATCGTCGGTGCCAGCCGGTCGGCCAGCAGCAGCCCCCGCGCGGTCGTCCAGGGGTCCTCGCCCCGCACGTCCGCCGACTCCCGGACCGTCCGGCCGACGAACCCGGCCAGGGCCGGATCGCCGACACCCGAGATCTCGATCGTGTCCCACTCGATGGGCACGCCGTGACAGCCGTCCGAGCCCGTGACCTCCAGGTCGTGGCGGATCCGAGCAGCGGTCTCCTCGTCCGCCAGCCGCTTCAGGGCCTGCTCGGGGCCGCCCTCGTTCGCCCAGCTAGGCAGCATGGCCGCCAGCGTCGTGCAGCCCGGAGTGTAGGGGTAGGTGTCGAGGCTGATGTCGGCCCCGGCCGCCAGCGCCTCGTCCAGCAGGGACAGCAGCTCCGGCGCCCGGCCCTTGTTCACACCGAAGTTCATGGTGGCGTGGGCGAGATGCAGGGAGCAGCCCGCCTGACGGGTCAGGTCGACCATCTCCCGGTACGCCTCCAGGGCGCCCGCGCCGTAGGAGCGGTGGTGCGGGCAGTAGTAGCCGCCGTACGACGCCACCACCCGGCACAGCTCGGTCAGTTCGGCGTCCTGCGCGTACATGCCGGGCGTGTACGTCAGCCCGGACGACATGCCGACGGCGCCCTGCTCCATGCCCTCGGCGACCAACCGTCGCATCCTGTCGAGCTCTTCGGGGGTCGCCTCGCGGTCCTCCCAGCCGACGGCGAGCGCGCGGACCGTGCCCTGCGGGATCAGATAGGCCGCGTTGACCGCGATCCCCCGGTCCAGCCGGTCCAGGTACTCGCCCACCGACCGCCAGTCGAAGTCGATGTCCTCACCGGAGCCGTTCCACCCGGCGATCGCCCGGCGCACCTCGCCGAGCGTACGGTCGTCGACCGGCGCGTACGACAGTCCGTCCTGGCCGATGACCTCCAGGGTGACGCCCTGCGCGGCCTTGGCGCTGTGGTCGGGGTCGCGCAGCAGGGCCAGGTCGCTGTGGGCGTGCATGTCGACGAAGCCGGGGGAGAGGACCAGCCCCTCCGCGTCCAGCTCCCGCCGCGCCTTCGGCCGCTGGCAGCCGGCCGCCGCGGCCTCCTTGACGATCTGGACGATCCGGCCGTCGTCGACCACGACATCGGCCCGGTACGAGGGTCCGCCGGAGCCGTCCACGACCTCCGCGTCCCGGATGACGAGCTCTTCCATCGCGGGCCTCCTCAGAAGAACGTACGGACGTAGTCGACGACCGTGCCATCGGCCGCCACGACCGGGATGAGCTGCCACTTGTCGAACGACGTGCACGGATGGGACAGCCCCAGACCGACCCAGTCACCCACCTCCAGATCCGCCTCCGGCGTGGTGCTCAGCCAGGCGTGCTGGTCGGACAGGCCGGTCACCGACACCCCGGTGGCCGGGCGCTCGGCGCCGTCCCGGCGGATCGCCTGCGCGAAGGGCAGATCGAGGTCGTAGGCCGCGTCCCGCTTGCCCGCGTTGACGAAGGCCTGCTCGGCGGAGGGCCGCGACACCACCTGCGTCCACAGCCGGAACGCCGGCTCCAGGGCGCCCTCCTCGGGGACCCGGTTGAACGGGGTCAGCTTGCGGTAGTGGCCGTCGTCGTGCGAGACGTAGGCGCCCGAGCGCAGCAACTTCAGCACGGGACGGGAGAGTCCGGGGATCTCCGCGAAGACCTCGGCGACCGCGTCGAACCAGGCGCTGCCGCCCGCGCTGACGACGATCTCGTCCAGGCCCTCGAAGCGCCCGGCCCCGTCGAAGCCGGCGGCGAGCGCGACCAGCCGCCGCAGCCACGCCGTCACCCGCTCCTGGTCGGCCTTCGGCACCTCGCCCTCGTAGCCCGCGACACCGACGAGCCGCAGGGTCCGCGTGCGCGCCACCGCGTCCGCGACCGCCGCGCACTCCGCCTCCGTACGGACCCCGGTCCGGGCGCCCTCACCGGCGGCGAGTTCGACGACGACGTCCACCGGCCGCACGGAACCGCTCAGGGCCGCGTCCATCAGCTCCACCCCGCGCACGGAGTCGACGTAGCAGACGAAGCGGAAGTCCGGGTCGGCGTCCAGCTGCGCGGAGACCCAGCGCAGGGCCGCGGGGTCGACCAGCTCGTTCGCGAGGAACACCCGCCGGGTCCCGAAGGCGCGCGCCACCCGCACCTGGTGGGGGACCGCCAGCGTGATGCCCCACGCCCCGTGCTCGATCTGCCGCTGGAACAGCTGCGGCGCCATGGAGGTCTTGCCGTGCGGCGCGAAGGCCAGGCCGTGCCGGGCCGCGTACGTCTCCATGAGCTTCAGGTTGTGCTCCAGACGCTCGGCGGACAGCGCGAGCACAGGCGTGGCGAAGCCGCCGGTGAAGAGGTTGCGGCGCTGGGCGGCCAGCTCGCCCACGGTCAGGCCGTCGGCGTCCGGCGGGAGGCCCTTGAAGCGGTGGTCGACGCGCTCTGCGGCGAGCCGGGCGAGGGACTCGGCGGCGGTGTCGGCTGTCATGGAGCCTCCTGATCAGCTGTGTTGCATTCTCTGCAACCTTCATTGCGTATGTCGCTGAACGCTGTCTAACATCTCGGCCACCCCCGGTCAATGACACCGTCACCGGCCGACCCGACGCCTTCGCAGAGGAGCTACGAGCATCGTGACCCCCACCGGACCCTGCAACGCCCCCGACGTCGTGGACGTCGTCGCGCTCGGCGAGTCCATGGTCACGTTCCTGCCCTCCCGGCCGGGGCGGCTCGCCGACGTGCCCTCCTTCGACCGGGGTATCGGTGGAGCGGAGTCGAATGTCGCGTGCGTGCTGGCCGCCGCCGGGCATTCCGTGCGGTGGGTGAGCCGGGTCGGGGACGACGCGTTCGGTGATCACCTGGTCGAGACGATCGGCGGGTACGGGGTCGACGTGGCCCACGTCCGGCGCGATCCCGGCCGCCCCACCGGCATCTACTTCCGCACCGCCGGGGACCGGGCCACCGACGCGCACGAGGTGGCCTACTACCGGGCCGGTTCCGCGGCGTCCGCCATGAGCGTGACGGACCCCGACCCGGCGGCGGTGCGCGCCGGGCGCGTGCTGCACCTCTCCGGGATCACGCCCGCGCTGTCCGCGAGCTGTCTGGAGCTGATGCGCGAGCTGACCGCACGCCGGCCCTGCCGCCCCCTGGTCTCCTTCGACGTCAACCACCGGCCCGGACTGTGGGGCGACACGGACGCGCCCCGCGTGCTGCGGGACCTCGCCCGGGGCGCCGACCTCGTCTTCGTCGGGCAGGACGAGGCGTGGGGGCTGCACAGCCCCGAGGCCGTCCGCGCCGCCCTCCCCGAACCCGAGGTGCTGGTCGTCAAGCAGGGCGCCGAGGGAGCCACCGTCTTCGAGAAGCGGGACGTCACCTTCGTTCCCGCCCCCCGGGTCGATGTCGTCGCCGAGGTCGGGGCCGGCGACGCCTTCGCTGCCGGGTTCCTCTCCGCCACCCTGCGCGGCCTGCCTGTCCGGGACCGGCTGCGGCACGGGCATCTGATGGCCGCCGCCGCGCTCACCGTCCCCGGCGACCACGCCACACCCCCCTCCCGGGACCACGCCGACCGGCTCGCCGCCCTGGACGACGCCGCATGGGGGAGACTGCGACTCGGCCCGGGCTGGACCGAGGAGGCACAGCGGGCCGACGAGGAGGTACGTACGCCATGAGCCAGACCGTCGACCGCGCGCTGAGCATCCTGCCGCTGCTCGCCGAGGGCCCCGCCGACCTGGGGCAGGTCGCCGACCGCCTCGGCGTGCACAAGTCCACGGCCCTGCGCCTGCTGCGCACCCTGCACGAGCACGGTCTCGTCTACCGCCAGTCCGACCAGCGCTACCGCCTCGGCGCCCGCCTCTTCGCGCTCGCCCAGGAGGCGATGGAGAACCTCGACGTCCGCGAGATCGCCCATCCCCACCTGGTCCGCCTCAACGAGAGCTGCGGCCACACCGTGCACCTCGCCGTGTACGAGGAGAACGAGGTCCTCTACATCGACAAGGTCGAGAGCCGCTACCCCGTGCGGATGTACTCCCGGATCGGCAAGCCCGTCGCCATCACCGTCGCCGCGGTCGCGAAGCTGCTGCTCGCCGATCTGCCCGAACACGAGCGGCGGGCCGTCACGGAGAAGCTCGACTACCCCACGTACACGTCCCGTTCGACACCCAACGCCGGCGCGTTCCTGCGCGAGCTGGACAAGGTGCGCGAACAGGGCTGGGCCACCGACCTCGGCGGCCACGAGGAGTCCATCAACTGCGTCGCGGCGCCCATCCGCGGCGCCGACGGCCGGGTCGTAGCCGCGATGTCGGTCTCCGCGCCGAACGTCGTCGTCACCGCCGACGAACTCCTCACCCTCCTGCCGCTGGTGCGCCGTACGGCGGACGCCATCAGCGGGGAGTACTCCGGCAGAACACCAGTGAAGGGCACCGTATGACGGACAAGATCGCACTCACCCCCAAGACCCACACCACGCCGCCGGCGAAGTTCTCGCACGGTGTGAAGAAGGGCAACATCCTCCAGGTCGCCGGCCAGGTCGGCTTCCTGCCCGCCGAGGAGGGCAAGGCGCCCACGCCCGCCGGGCCGACCCTGCGCGAGCAGACCCTCCAGACCCTGGCCAACGTCAAGGCGATCCTCGAAGAGGGCGGCTCCGGCTGGGACGACGTGATGATGATCCGCGTCTACCTCACCGACGTCGACCACTTCGCCGAGATGAACGCGATCTACAACGCGTACTTCGAGGAGCAGGGCCTGACCCAGCCGCCCGCCGCGCGCACCACGGTCTACGTCGGCCTGCCCGCGGGTCTCCTCATCGAGATCGACGCGCTGGCCGTACTCGGCTGACACACCCCTCTTCTTGTTGAGGCGCGGCGCCTTCGGTGCGCCGCGCCGCGCTCCCCCCTACCCCGAAACCGCATGCATTTACGTAGAGGACCCCCGAATGTCCCTTCCGCTCGCCGCGTCCGCGCCTGCCGAGACCCCACCCCACACCGGAGGCCTGCTCCTCCTCGTGGACGGCACCGCCGGACTGCTGCTCACCGCCGCCCTCGGTATCGGGCTCCTGCTCTTCCTCATCATCAAGATGAGACTCCAGCCGTTCGTCGCGCTGCTCGCGGTCTCCATAGCCGTCGGCCTGGCGGCCGGCCTGTCGGTCACCGAACTCTTCGGCACGGTCCAGAAGTCGGACGCCGTCTCCACGATCGAGTCCGGCATGGGTGGCATCCTCGGCCATGTCGCGATCATCATCGGCCTGGGCACCATGCTCGGCGCGATCCTCGAAGTCAGCGGCGGCGCGGAGGTACTGGCAAGTCGCCTCCTCAGCCTCTTCGGCGAGAAGCGCGCCCCCCTCGCCATGGGCCTCACGGGCCTGATCTTCGGTATCCCGGTCTTCTTCGACGTCGGCATCTTCGTCCTGGCACCGATCGTCTACGCCGCCGCCAAGCGCTCCGGCAAGTCGATCCTGCTCTACTGTCTGCCCCTGCTCGCGGGCCTCTCCGTCACCCACGCGTTCCTGCCCCCGCACCCCGGCCCGGTGGCCGCGGCCGGTCTCCTCCATGTCGACCTCGGCTGGGTCATCCTCATGGGCATCGTCTGCGGACTGCCCGCCGTGCTGGCCGCGTGGGCGTACTCGGCGTGGATCGGCCGCCGCATCTTCGTCGCCGTGCCGCAGGACATGGTCGAGGCGTCGGAGGAGGCCAAGCAGGCGGTCCTCGACGAGCAGCGGGCGACCGGCACGGAGCCGCGCGAGCAGCCGGTCTCCCTCGGCACGGTCCTCGGCATCATCGGCACGCCCCTGGTCCTCATCCTCGCCGCCACGTTCTCCTCGATCGCCCTGGACCCCTCCACGCTCCGCTCGGTGATCGAGTTCTTCGGCAACCCCTTCGTGGCGCTCACGCTCGCCCTGTTCCTCGCGTACTACCTGCTGGGCATCCGGCGCGGCTGGTCCCGCAAGTCCTTGGAGACGGTGTCCACGGCGTCCCTCAAGCCGGTCGGCAACATCCTGCTGGTCGTCGGCGCGGGCGGTATCTTCGGCGCCGTCCTCAAGGCCAGCGGCGTCGCCCAGGCCCTCTCCGACACGTTCAACGACGTGGGCCTGCCGGTGATCGTCCTCTCCTACCTGATCTCCGTGGTCCTGCGCGTCGCCCAGGGCTCGGCGACGGTCGCCATCGTCACGACGGCGGGCATCGTGGCCCCACTCCTCTCCGAGGGCAACCACTCCCAGGCCTTCGTCGCCCTCGTCATCATGTCCATCTCCGCCGGCTCCATCTTCGCCTCGCACGTCAACGACGGAGGCTTCTGGATGGTCGCCAAGTACTTCGGCATCAGCGAGCGGGACACGCTGAAGACGTGGACGGTACTGGAGAGTGTGCTGTCGGTGGCGGGTTTTGTGGTTGCCGCGGTGCTCAGCTTGTTCGTATAGGCGCCGCTCGGTGCATGTAGGCGTCTGATAACGATGCTGGGGCTGGTTGTGTGCCGCACAGGTTTGTCGACCATACTGCTGCGCTGTGGAGCAGCGCATAGGTTCGAGCAGCCAGCCCCTGGAAGGCGCCGGATTCGACCCGGCCTTCATCCCCGGGCTCACGTCACCCGCGTCCGGACGGACGAAGGACGAGGAGCCGGAGAAGGAGCCCGAGGTCGCGGAAGCCGAAGACGCCGAAGCCGCCGACGACGCGGCGGAGACCGAGGCAGCCGAAGAGGCCGCCCCGGAGCCGGACGAGGACGCCGCGGAGGAGGACGCCGCACCGGAAGGCGGTCCCGTCTTCGAGGCCTCCGACCGTCGCGCGAAACTGGTCGCCGACCACAGAGGCGTACGACTCTCCCTGGACGACCAGGAATGCGAGTTCCGCTGGGACGAGATCGGCGCGGTCGAGACGGAGACCGCCCGCTTCGGCAAGCGCTACACCGTCACCGTCCACACCCCTGACCGGCGCTGGTACCCGATCGAGATCGAAGCGCCGGCCAGGAGCAGTTTCACGGAGTGGGACGCCCAGTTGGACGCGGTACTGGACGCCTACTTCGAGGAAGACGCGGGTTAACCGCAGTACTGGCCTTCCTTGCCGATCGACCTGTACATGCAGTCCGCGTTCTCCAGCAGTTGCAGCACCGCATCGCGGTTACGCGAAGTCTCCCGCTCGATGACCTCGTCGGGCGGGTAGAACCCTCCTCCACCGGACCTCGGATACATCTCGAACGTGTACCCGAAGATCTTGTGCGTGCCCCAGAGGTAGTCGTCGATCGACCCGTCCGTGATGTACAGATCGCTGGACTGCTCCGCCGTGTACCCGTTGCTCGCGGCCATCTTCTGCCCGACAGTCTTGAACGCCGCGTGATCGTCCGCGGTCATCCCGGTCGTGGTGTCCGAGTACGTGTAGCCGAACGGCCACAGCACCAACTCGCTGTACGTGTGGAAGTCGACACCGGCCCTGATCTGCTGCTTCCCGCCGACGACCCGGCTGCGCACGAAGTCGGCGACGACCTTCACCTCGGGCGCCGACTCCGCCGCCGTGCCCCGGTAGGTGTCGGAGGACGCCGAGCCGGAGGAGCCGCCGCAGCAGCCCCAGCGGTAGTTCCAGTTGCGGTTCAGATCCGTGCCGACGTACGACGAACCCGAGTTGGGCTGACGGTTCTTGCGCCACGAGCGGTACGACCCGGTGGCGATGTCGTACTCGCCGCCGTCCGGGTTGAGGTCCGGGACGATCCAGATCTCGCGGTTGTTCACCATGCTGGTGACGCGTGAGTCGGAACCGTAGTCGGAGGTCAGCTCGCGCAGCAGGTAGAGCGCCATCTCGACGGTCAGGTGCTCGCGGGCGTGCTGGTGGTGCGTGAACAGCACCTCCGGCTCGGCCTCGTCGCTGCCCACGTTGTCGCTGATCTTGACGGCGACGATGTCCCGGCCCTGGTACGACTTGCCGATCACGCGCCGGCTCGCGATCGACGGGTTGGCCGAGACGATCGAGTTGATCTCGGTCGTCATCTCCGCGTAGTTGTGGTAGCGCGAGTCGGCGGACGGAAAGTCGAAGATCCGGACATCGTCCTCGCCGGCGGACCGGTCGGGCACCGCGCCGAGCGGGGTGACCTCGTAGCCCAGCGCGCGCAGCTTCTTGATCTGGTCCGCGCGTCCGGAGACGACGACCCCGTGCCCGTGGGACTCGTCCACGGTCACGCCCGTGCGCTGAAGTGCCGTGCGGTCCTTGGCCGTCGCGTGCAGATGGACCTCGTACTGCCTGACGTCGTCGGCCGAAGGGGCCGCCTTGGGCGCGCTGTCGGCGGTGGCGTCCGGCGCCGTCGCGGACAGGGGCGCCGCGAGGGCGAGTGCGAGAAGGGCGGCGAGGGCGGCGCTGCGTCTGCCGGAGCCGGCCCCGGAACCTCGTATGCGAAGTCGCATGAAATCTCCTTGTGGGAGGTGGGGTTGTTCAGTGCGACGTACGTAGTGCGGGTGGCGCACATCGTTCTGCTAATGGCATGAGCAGGTCAAGGCCGAAAGCGGTCGCGCAGTGTACGCGTGCGGCGCGGCGGTCGAGGTGTCCCGACTGAAGTACACCCGCGGGTGTGACTCGCGCGTGCATATATGTAAGCCAGGGGAGAGAGTGAGGATCCGCGCAAGGGGAGCCGGACTGTCCGGATCCTCGGACCACACCCCCAGAGGACTGGCTGATCATGGGCGGATCAGCGCCACGACGGGACAACCACCTGCCGGCCGAGACGACCAGCTTCGTCGACCGGCGTGGCGAACTGACCGAGGGCCGCGAACTGCTGGCCCGCGCACGGCTGGTGACACTGACCGGACCGGGCGGCGTCGGCAAGACCCGGCTCGCCGCGCGCATCGCGGCCCGTGTGCAGCGCGCCTTCCCGGACGGGGTGCGCTTCGCGCACCTCTCCGGGCTGCACGACCCGGCGCTCGTCCCGCTCGCCGCCGCCGACGCGCTGGGGCTGCACGACCACTCCGCCCAGCCGCCGCTGGACGCCCTAGTCGAGCAGGTAAGGGACCGGCGGCTGCTCCTCGTCGTCGACAACTGCGAGCATCTGGCGGGCGCGTGCGCCCAGCTGGCCGCGGCCCTGCTGCACGGCACCGAGGGCGTCCGGATCCTCGCGACCAGCCGGCACCGGCTCGGCCTCACCGAGGAGCATCTGCTGGAGGTACGGCCGCTGCCGGTGCCCGACCCGGACGGCGACCTGTCCGCCGCCGAGGGCTATCCGGCGCTCACCCTCTTCGCCGACAGGGCCGCCGCCGTCGTCCCGGGCTTCCGCCTGACCCCCGGCAACCTCGCGTCCGTGGCCCGCCTCTGCCGCCGCCTCGACGGCCTGCCCCTCGCCATCGAACTCGCCGCCGTCCGGATGCGCGTCCTCGACGTCGACCAACTCCTCGACCGCCTCGACGACCGCTACCGCTTCCTCACCACCGGCAGCCCCGCGGCCCTGCCCCGCCACCAGACCCTGCGGGCAGCGGTCGCCTGGAGCCACGACCTGTGCACCGGCCCCGAGCAGACGGTGTGGGCCCGGCTGTCGGTCCTGGCGGGCAGCTTCGACCTGGAGACGGCCGAGGCGGTGTGCGCGGACGACACCGGGGAGGCCAATGCCGGGTGGCGAACGGGCCTGGCACCGGCCGGGGTTCTCCTGCCGGAGGGGGCGGCGGGCTTCGCCGGCGGTGCCGGGCGGGGAGGTGCGACGGGCTTGGGTGGTGGGGCTGGGCAGGGCAGCGTGACGGGCTTGGGTGGCGGGGCTGGGCGGGGAGGTACGGCGGGCTTTGGCGGCGGGTCCGGGCAGGGCAGCGCGACGGGCTTGGGTGGCGGTGCCGGGCGGGGAGGTGCGACGGGCTTGGGTGGCGGGGCTGGGCAGGGCAGCGTGACGGGCTTGGGCGGCGGAGCCGGGCAGGGCGGCGCGACGGGCTTGGGCGGCGGAGTCGGGCAGGGAGGTGCGGTGGGCTGCGCCGACCGGGACGGGCGGGGAGGCGCGGTCGTGGGGCGCCCTCACCCCGCGCAGGCGCTCACCCGGACCACCACGCTGCCCCCGCTCGACGCCGGCCCCGTCACCCCGGCACCACCCGCCCCCGGCCCGGCCGACGGCATCGCGCCGCGACCCGTGCTGCCCCGTCACCCCCTGCCCGCTCCCCGCGCCGGTGACGGCCCTGGTGGCGTGATGGCGCCCGCCCTTGCCGGTGAGCCGCCGTCTCTGGCCGTGCCTGGCCTCGACGGTGTGCCGCTGCCCCCGGTCGCGGTCG
>NZ_JBSHKH010000043.1:0-61592 GCF_053643595.1 Streptomyces sp. NPDC055506
CCTGACGACACGGGACAGCCGCCGGCTCTCGGTGGTCGCCCACCGCGACGGCCACCGGACGATCAGCGCCTATCGCAGGGACGACCCGGACGCCTGCGACCTCTCGGTGCGCCTGACGACGGAGGAGGCGGCGACACTCATCGACGCGCTGATGCCCGCGCACCACACGCCGAACCTGCTGTCCACCACCGACCTGGGGCTCGTCGCCGAGCGCATCGAACTGTCCGGCTCCTCGCACTGGAACGGCCGGCTGCTGGGCGAGTCCCGGATCCGCACCGACACCGGCGCGTCCATCGTGGCGGTGCTGCGCCGGGCCGAGGCGATCCCCTCCCCCGCGCCGGACTTCCGGCTCGCCGGCGGGGACACCCTCATCGTCATCGGGACCCGCGAGGGCGTGGAGGCGGCCGCCGAGATACTCGGGCGGGAGTGACCCGCCATGCACTCCTCCGCCGTCTTCCTGATCGAGTTCGGCTGTCTCATCCTCGGGCTCGGGCTGCTCGGCCGGCTCGCCGGGCGTCTGCGCTTCTCGCCGATCCCCCTCTACCTGCTGGCCGGGCTCGCGTTCGGCAAGGGCGGGCTGCTGCCGCTGGGCGCCAGCGAGGACTTCGTCGCCATCGGCGCGGAGATCGGCGTCATCCTGCTGCTGCTCATGCTGGGCCTTGAGTACACGGCCGCCGACCTGGTCTCCAACCTCAGAACCCACTATCAGGCCGGGTTCGTCGACGCCGTCCTCAACGCCCTGCCCGGGGCGGCACTGGCCCTGCTGCTCGGCTGGGGCCCGGTCGCCGCCGTGGTGCTGGCCGGCGTCACCTGGGTGTCCTCCTCCGGTGTCATCGCCAAGGTGCTCGGTGATCTGGGGCGGCTCGGCAACCGGGAGACCCCGGCCATCCTGAGCATCCTGGTCCTCGAGGACCTCTCCATGGCGGTCTACCTGCCCATCGTCACGGCCCTGCTGGCCGGGGTGGGCCTGGCCGCGGGCGCCGTCACACTGGCCATCGCCCTGGGCGTGGCCACGGTCGTCCTCGTCCTGGCGGTGCGCTACGGCCGCCATGTCTCCCGCTTCGTCTCCAGCGACGACCCCGAGAAGCTGCTGTTGGTGGTGCTCGGCGTCACCCTCGTGGTCGCCGGGCTCGCCCAGCAGCTCCAGGTGTCCGCGGCCGTGGGTGCCTTCCTGGTCGGCATCGCGCTGTCGGGCGAGGTCGCCGAGGGTGCGACGAGCCTGCTCGCGCCGCTGCGGGATCTGTTCGCCGCGGTGTTCTTCGTCTTCTTCGGCCTGCACACCGACCCCGCCAGCATCCCGCCCGTCCTGCTGCCCGCCCTCGCCCTGGCGGCCGTCACCACCGTGACGAAGATCGCCACCGGCTACTGGGCCGCGCGCCGGGCCGGGATCGGGCCCAAGGGCCGCTGGCGGGCCGGCGGCACGCTCGTGGCCCGCGGCGAGTTCTCCATCGTCATCGCGGGACTCGCCGTCACGGCCGGCATCGAGCCGTCCCTGGGCCCCCTGGCCACGGCATACGTCCTCATCCTGGTCCTCCTCGGCCCACTGACGGCCCGCTGGACCGAGCCGGTGGCCACGCTGCTGACCGGACGGGTGCGCCGGAGGAGGGCCGCGTCACGCGGCGGGACGGCGCCTGTAGCCCCCGGCGCTCACGAGAGCCTCGAGGGCCAGGACCCGGTCGGCCGCACCTGACGCGCGACCCGCGCGAGGCACACCGGCGGTGCTGCGGTGAGAGTCCGCGATACCGCCCTGATCCAGCCCGCCCGGGGGCACGCCGCCGTCCGGCTCCCCCGGGCATGGGCCCAGCCAGTCCCCACCGGCAGCACGCCGCGTGCGGCTCCGGCACGCCGTCAGCCTCACGGCCTCGTCCGCACCGGCTCCCGGTGGCGCCGGCAGGCCACCGCTGCTCCCGGTGAGTCCCGGCCAGCCACCGCCCGGTCAGCCCGTCTTCCACCCCCGCCGCGCGTCGATCCGCTCCCACTCCGCGTCCCACTGCGCCATGCGCCGCCGGTCCAGGGAGAGCCGGATCAGCCAGGAGGCTCCCAGCACCGCCCCGCCCGCCAGGGCTCCGGCCAGCGCGCCGCCCATGGTCGTGTGGAGCCAGGCCTCGCCTTCGGACACCGGTGGGGTCGTGATGTCACCGCTGTTGTTCACCCACACGGGGACCGTGCTCCCGGCGGGAGCCCGGGGCGGCACCCGTGCCTCGTCCTTGTGTGTCGAACCGTCCGGCGTGGTCCACCGCACCTCGCCCCACACCCGGTGGTCGCTCGCCGCGCGGGCCGGTGACGGGCCAGGCGCGTCCTTGACGACGACCGCCGAGACCTGATGGCTACCGGCCCGTTGCCGTTCGACGGCCTGCTCGACCGCACCCGCCGCCATCAGCCCCGCGAGAACCCCGCCCAACAGGGCGAGCACCCAGCCGGCGAGCACGACCCAGGCTTCGACGACATCGACGCGCCGCTTGAGCGCGTTGCGTCGCCACCGCCACCACCGCATGGTCGTACGCTCTGACGCTTCCATCGGCCGACACCCCCTCGTGAGCACCGGCAGCACCCTTCCAGTGTGCGCCTGATCGGTGCCCCTGTCGGCGCGGGGCTCAGCCGGAGGACGGGGCGATCCGCACGCGGTCACTGTCGCCGCCGGAGAGGAAGGACGCCATCGCCCGTCCCTCCTCGTCGACGGCGGTGCGCTCGGCCCGGGTGAAGTGTCCCAGCGGGGTGATCAGGACGGTGTCCGCCTCGAGGCTCCAGGTCGCGGCGACCCGGCCGTCGACCAGGACGACACGGGCACCGGCGACCGACAGGCCGCGATGGGCGTCGTCGATGATCCGGCCGCGGTCGTGGTAGCCGAGGATGGCGTTGTCGAAGGCCGGCAGGAACCGCACCGGTGCGGGGGTGTCGGGGTCGGGGCGCGGAGCGTCGGGGAGGTCCAGCAGTTCCCGGCCGCGCTCGTCGCGGAAGGAGACCAGTTCCTCGCGCACGGCGGAGACGGCGGCGGGCAGTCCGGCCAGGCCGCACCAGGCGCGCAGGTCGGCCGAGGCGGCGGGGCCGAACGCGGCGAGATAGCGCCGTACCAGTGTCTGCCCCACGGGGTCGGAGCCGTCGGGGGCCGGTGGGTCGATCTCGCGTCCCAGCCAGGAGGAGACCAGCTCGTAGCGCGCTCCCCCGGTGGTGCGCCACAGCCCGCGTGGCGGCAGCTGCACGGTCGGGAGCAGGCCGGCGATCAGCATTTCGCCGAGCGGCCGGGGCCCCGCCGCCGGCCAGCGGCCCTCGACGGCCCGCGCGAGTTCGCCCATCGCGCGGGGTTCACCGTCGGCCATGACCTTCCGCCCGGCCTCCGCGAGTTCGCCGAGGTCCACTCCCTCCAGTTCCCTGCGGTAGGTGCCGAGCACCCGCTGGCGCAGCATGCCGTCGTGCCGGGACCGCCAGGCCAGGACGTCGTCGGCGGTGACGAGGTGGACGGTGCGGCGCATGAGGTGGGTCCGCACCACGCGCCGCCCGGTCAGCAGATCCGACAGCACCGTGGGCTCGAAGGCCCGCAGCCGGGACCAGAGCCCGATGTACGGCTCCTGTGGCTCCTGCGCCTGGAGACCGCACAGATGCGCGACGGCGTCGAGCACCGGCAGATCGGCGCGGTCGAGGAGCAACTGCCGCGCGAGGGTGGCGCGGTTGAGCGCCCGGGTGTCGAGAACGGTCAAGGAAGCACCTCGGCCTTCGAGTCGTGTGCCGACCCGTGGTTCGAAGGTCCGGGCCGTTTGCCCGGTCACCGTCGCACGGGATGCGGTCAGGTCGTGACCGCATCCGGCGTCGTGCCGAGGTGTCGCGCCGGCGGAAGTCGTCGGCCTTCCGGCCCCGGATGAGCCCGGGAGCACGACGTCCGGGTCGCCATCGGGATGCACCCGCACAACGTGGTGTTCTCCCCGGTCACCCTCAAGCGCCTCGTCGACGAGGGCGGCCTGACGAACGTCGGCGCCTACACGCCGCCTACTCGCGGACCGAGGGCCTGGCCCTGGCCGCGAAGAGCCCGCACGGCGCGGCGGACACGCTGTAACACGGGTTCGCGCCCGTGCCTCGTCCTGCGGAAACGCAGGACGAGGGCCGGGTCGCGACCTGCTCACCGCCGTTGCCATTCCTCCGCGAGGAGTCGGTACGAACGCACGCGGTCGGCGTGGTCGTGCGTGATCGTGGTGATGATCAGCTCGTCGGCGCCGGTGGCCTCCTGGAGTTGTTCGAGCTGGTCGGCGACGCGCCCCGGCGAGCCGACGAACTGGGTGTCGACGCGGTCGGCGACCAGGGCCCGGTCCTGCTCCGTCCAGGCGTGCGCGCGGGCCTCCTCGGGGGTCGGGAAGGGGATCGCGCCCTCGGCGGTACGGATGCTGCGCACCCACGGGCCGTAGCCGGCGGCCAGTTCGCGGGCGGTCTCGTCGTCATCGGCGACGACGACATCGGCGGAGACGCTGACGAAGGGCTTGTCGAGATGGTCGGACGGCTGGAAGGCGGCCCGGTAGCCCTCGGCCGCCTCCAGCACGGTGGCGGGGCTGACGTGGTAGTTGGCCGCGAAGCGCAGGCCGTTGCGGCCCGCCACGTCGGCGCTCTCCCCGCCGCTGCTGCCGAGGATCCACACCTGCACGTCGGCGCCCTCACCGGGGACGGCGTGTGCTTCGAGGCCGTCCGGCGAGCGGTAGTCGCCGCGCAGCAGCGCGAGGATGTCGTCGACCTGTTCGCCGTAGTCCTGGTGACCGGCGCCCGGCTGCTGCAGCAACCGCTGCTGGAGCTTGAGGCGCGGTGAGCCGCGCAGGTGCTCGAAGGAGAACCGGGGCGGGATCTGCAGGCCGTTGGGGGTGCGCCCGTCGACCACCGGGGTCGTGGTCGGGCGGGCCTCTGCCGTCTGTCCGGGGGGACGGCCGCCCGAGCGGCCGAGGCCCAGGTCGAGTCGCCCCGGGTGCAGGGCGTCGATCAGGCCGAACTCCTCGACGGTGGACAGGGCGGTGCGGTGGCCGAGTTGCACCGCCCCGGAGCCGATCCTGATGGTGGAGGTCGCGGAGGCGGTCAGGGCCAGTACGACGGCGGGTGAGGTCCCGGCCACGCCCGGGTTGAGGTGGTGCTCGGCGAACCAGTAGCGGCTGTAGCCGAACTGCTCGGTCCGCCGGGCGAGGTCGATGGTGTTCCGCAGCGCCTCGGCGGCGGTGGAGCCGGACGGGATCGGGACGAGGTCGAGGACCCCGAGAGGGATGCCGGACATGGTCGGGTGCTCCTCAGCGGTCTGGTGGTCGCGGGCGGTCTCGGGACGTGGCGGCTAGCTGCCGTCCTTCGGCAGGCCGGGCGGGTTGATCTCCGACTTGGTCACGGCCTCGTCGGACAGGCCCCAGCGCTTCAGCACCTTCGCGTAGGTGCCGTTGTCGATGATGTGGTTGATCGCGTTGGCGAGCGGCTTGGCGAGCCCGCTGTTCTTCTTGGTGGTGGCCGCGATGAGGCCCTGGAGGCCCGCCCCGGCCCCGGAGTAGGTGCCGACGACCTCCGTCCTGCCGCTGGTGGCCGCGTGGTAGGCGGCGGTCGGGTTGGGGCCGAGGTAGAGGTCGATCCGGCCGGACTGGAGGGCGAGGTAGGTGTCGCTCTCGTTCTGGTAGTACTTGATGTCCACCGGCTCTCGGCCGGCCTTCTTGTTCTGTGCCGACCACTCGACCAGCAGCTTCTCCTGGTTGGTGCCACTGCTGACGGCGACGGTCTTGCCCGCCACGTCCTTCGGCCCGGTGATCTTCAGGCCGCTGCCCTTCTTCGCCGCGAACCCCAGGTTGTCCTCGCGGTAGGTGGCGAAGTCGTACTTCTCCTTGCGTTCCTCGGTGACGGTGATGTTGCTGAGGCCCGCGTCGTACTTGGCGCTGTCGAGGCCGACGAAGATGTTCTCCCACGACACGGTGTTGATGTGGGGCTTGAGGCCCAGCACGTTCGCGACCAGATGGGCGAGGTCGGGCTCGACGCCGATGACGGTCTTGTTGTCGGTGGCGTAGAAGGTCAGCGGCGCGGCGGAGCCGGACGAGGAGACGAGTTCCAGCGTGCCTCTCTTGCGGATCTTCTCCGGGACTTCCGCCGCGATGGAGTCGACCTTTCCGGTCGTGACGCGCTTCTGGTCGGGGCTGATGTTGATCTTCGTCTTGCTGCCGTGCTTGGCCGCGACCTCGGTGGTGCCGCCGTCGGTGGGGTTGGCGCAGCCGGCGAGGACGAGGGCGGTGGCGAGTCCGAGCGTTGCTGCGGTGGTGCGGCGGGCGGCGAGGGTGGCCACGGTGGTGCTCCTTGCGTGGGTAACGGGTTGGTGGTCAGAGGACCTTGGAGAGGAAGGCGCGGGTGCGCTCGTGCTGCGGGGCGTCGAGGACGGCGGAGGGCGGGCCCTGTTCCACGACGACACCGCCGTCCATGAAGACCACCGTGTCGGCCACCTCGCGGGCGAAGCCGATCTCATGGGTCACGACGATCATGGTGGTGCCGGTGCGGCCGAGGTCCTTGATGACGTCGAGGACCTCGCCGACCAGTTCGGGGTCGAGCGCCGAGGTGGGTTCGTCGAAGAGCAGCACCTTGGGTTCGAGGGCGAGTGCGCGGGCGATGGCGACGCGCTGCTGCTGTCCGCCGGACAACTGCCGTGGATAGGCATCGGTCTTGTCGGCGAGCCCGACCCGTTCCAGCAGCCGGCGGGCGGTCTCCTCCGCCTCCTTGCGCGGGCGGCCGAGCGCGGAGACGGGGGCCTCGACGAGGTTCTCCAGCACGGTCAAGTGCGGGAAGAGGTTGAAGTTCTGGAAGACGAACCCGATGTTGGTCCGCTGCTTCAGAACCTCCTTCTCCTTCAGCTCGTGCAGCTTGTTGCCGGAGCGGCGGTAGCCGATGAGCTCGCCGTCGATGCTGACCCAGCCGCGGTTGACCTTCTCCAGATGGTTGATGGTGCGCAGCAGCGTGGACTTGCCGGAGCCGGACGGGCCGAGGATCACGGTGACCTCGCCGGCGCGGACCTCGAGGTCGACGCCGCGCAGCACCTCCAAGGGGCCGAAGCTCTTGTGGACGCCGTGGACGTCGACCATGACGGCGGTCATGAGCTCTCCTTCGTCACGAAGCGCCGGGCGCGCTGGATCGGGGTGGGCGGCGGGGTGCGGTCGGCGCCCCGGGCATAGCGGCGCTCGATGTAGTACTGGGCGACCGACAGCAGGGAGGTCAGGACGACGTACCAGGCGGTGGCGACGAGCAGCAGCGGGATCACCCGGCCGTTGCGGCCGTAGATCACCTGCACTTGGTAGAAGAGCTCGCCGATGGACATCACGTAGACCACCGAGGTGCCTTTGAGCAGGCCGATGATCTCGTTGCCGGCGGTGGGCAGGATGGCGCGCATGGCCTGCGGCAGGACGATCCGGCGGATCTGCCGCAGCCGGGGGATGCCGAGGGCGGCAGCCGCTTCGAGCTGTCCCTGGTCGACGGCGAGGACGCCGCCGCGGACGATCTCGGCGGCGTAGGCCGCCTGATGCAGGGTCAGCCCGATGACGGCGGCGCCGATGGTACCGATGAGGGTGTTGCTGTCGACGGACCAGAACACCGGGCCGAAGGGGATGCCGAGGCCCAGCTCCTTGTACAGGGCGCTGAGGTTGAACCAGAACACCAGCTGGACGATCATCGGGATCGACCGGAAGATCCAGATGTAGGTCCAGGCGACGGTCGAGAGCAGCGGGCTGCGCGACAGTCGCATGAAGGCGATCACGGTGCCGAGGAGGAAGCCGAGGACGGTGGCGTAGGCGGTGAGCTGGAGGGTGACCCACACCGCCTCGACGATCGTCTCCGAGAAGACGTAGTCGCGGAAGACGTTCCACTCCCAGACCGGGTTCGTGACCAGGCCGTGGACGAACTGGGCGATCAGCACGATCACGGCGGCGCCTGCGGCCCAGCGGGCGTAGTGGCGGGTGGGGACGACCTTCAGTTCGGCCGGGTCTTCGACCAGCCTGGGGGCCGGTTCTGTGATGGTGTCGCTGCTCATGGGGTCACCTGTGCTCGGGCGGGTTGATCTGCGACGCGTCGATCGCGGAGGCGGAGGTGCCCCACTTCTTGAGGATCCGGGCGTAGGTGCCGTCCTTGATGAGTGCGTCGACGGCGGCCTGGAAGGCCTTGGTGAGCGGGGAGTTCTTGGCGAAGGCGAAGCCGACGTCGAGGCGGTGGTACTCGCCGAGGAAGGTGGTCTGCGCGGCGGGCTGGGCCGCCTGGTAGCGCAGGCCGTTGATGGTCGACATGATCACGTCGATGCGGCCCTGCTGGAGCGCGGTGAGGGTCGCGGCGTTCTCCGAGTAGACCTTCACCTCGTACGGCTTCTTGCCGGCCTTCGCGCAGACGTCCTTCTGCGCGGTGAGGGTCGTCTCGAAGGTGGTGCCGGCGCCCGTGCCGATGGTCAGGCCGCACAGCTGCTTCAGGTCGGTGACCTTCTTCTTGAGTGTGGTGTTGCCCTTCTTCACGGCGAAGCCCTGGCCGTCGTTGATGTAGGTGACGAAGTCGACGGTCTTCAGGCGCTCCGTCGTGACACCGAAGTTGCCGGTGCCGACGTCGTACTTGCCGCTGCCGAGGGCGGGCAGGATCGTCTCGAAGGAGGCGTCCTGCCGCGCCGTTTTCACGCCGAGGACCTTGGCCACCGCGTCGGCGATGTCGATGTCCTGGCCCGCGGGGGCCTTGTCGGGGCCGTTCGGGTAGTAGGCCCCGGGCGGGAACCCGACGGAGCTGCCGATGCGCAGGGTGCCCGCCTTGCGGACGTCGGCGGGCAGCAGGGCGGCGACGGAGTCCGTCTTGCGTACGGCGGCGACCGGGTCGTCGGACGGCGCGGGGGAAGCCTGTGCGCCCGCCGGGCTGGTGCCGGGGGTGCCGCCGGAGCCGCAGGCGGTCAGTGCCAGGAGGGGCAGCAGGGCGAGCGCGGCGGTGCCGCGCAGACGGGTTCTGATCGTGCGGATGGTCACGGCTTGAGGGCCTCTCCGAGGTGTTTCTCGAACGGCAGCGGGCCGATGGTCTCCGGGTCGGCCTCGGTGTCGAACAGCGGTGTGTAGCCGGTGGCCAGGTAGAGGTCGCGGGCCTCGGGCTGGCGCGGGCCCGTGGTGAGGTAGATGCGGCGATAGCCCTGGACGGCCGCCTCGCGCTCCAGCTCGGCGACGACGCGCCGGGCCAGACCGCGCCGCCGGTGGGCGGAGTGGCTCCAGATCCGCTTCAGCTCGGCCGTGGTCGTGTCGTACCGGCGGAAGGCGCCGCCCGCGACGGGCTCGCCGCGCTCCAGGAGCAGGATGAGCAGGCCGCCGTGCGGTTCGGTGAACTCCTCGTCGGGATAGCGGGCCATCTCGGCGTGCGCGTCCCCGCCGTAGCGTCTGGAGTACTCGTGGCCGAGTTCGCGCAGGAGTGGCTCGACGCGGGAGTCAGAGACGGGGACGTGAATAAACGTCAGTTCCGGTGCGGAGGTCATCCGTTCACCGCCGTCAGGGTCTGTGTCCCGCGGGCGGCTCGCTCGGCGTCGCGCTTGGCGACCTCCTCGCGGACGATGGGGATCACGTGCCGTCCGAAGTCGATGGCGTCGCCCAGCAGGTCGTAGCCGCGGGCGGAGAGGATGTCGACGCCGAGGTCGTAGTAGTCCAGGAGGGCCTGCGCGACCGTCTCCGGGGTGCCGACCAGGGCGTTGGAGTTGCCCGCGCCGCCGGTCGCGGCGGCCGTCGGGGTCCACAGGGCGCGGTCGTAGCGCTCCCCCACCTCGGCGATGGCGATCAGCCGCTGTGAGCCGACGTTTTGAGGTGTTGCAGCCTGGGGGTGGGCGAGTCCGTTGTGGCGCTTGGTGATGGCCTCGCCCCGCTCCTTGCGGGCCTTGATCGCGCCGACCGTGCGGTGGGCCTTCTCCCAGGCCAGTTCCTCGGTCGGGGCGATGATCGGGCGGAAGGCCACCTGGATACGCGGCACATCGGTGCGGCCCGCCGCCTTCGCCGCCGCCTTCACCGTCTCGATCTGCTCGGCGGTCTTCGCCAGCGGCTCGCCCCAGAGGCAGTAGACGTCGGCCTCGGCGCCGCCGGCGGCGTACGCGGCCGGTGACGAGCCGCCGAAGGAGACGTTCGGGCGCGGCTGCTGGACCGGGAAGACGTCGCTGACGAAGTCGTGGAAGCGGTAGTGCTCGCCCTCGTGGTCGAAGGGCTCGTGCGTGGTCCAGATCTTCTTGACGATCCGGATGTACTCGCGGGTGCGGGCGTAACGCTCGTCCTTGGTGAGAGTGTCGCCCTCGCGGCCCTGCTCGTGGTCGTTGCCGCCCGTGATGAAGTGCACGGTCAGCCGGCCGTCGCTGATCTGGTCGAGGGTGGCGAAGGTCTTCGCGGCGAACGTCGGATACGAGACGTTGGGCCGGTGCGCGAGGAGGATCTGGAGCCGGTCCAGCCTGCTCGCGATGTAGGCGGCGGCCGGAGCCGGGTCGGGCGATCCGGAGCCGTAGGCGAACAGCACCCGGTCCCAGTCGTGGTCCTCGTGCGCTCGGGCGAGCCTGAGCGTGTACTCCTTGTCGAAGGCAGCGCCGGAGCGCGGGTTGGTTTCGGAACCGTCGTTGGTGGCGGCGATGCCGAGGAACTCCACGGGCATGGGTAAGGCCTTTCCTCAAGTCCTCTGTTGCCGCGCCGAGTTCGGACGGAGGCACGGCGGGGCAGCCCCGCGCGGCCGGGTGTGACGGCGCCTCAGGGCGTGGGGAACCAGGTGGTGAACAGGTGTGATGACGCCGGGGTACGGGCCCCGGGCGGGGTGGGGGCGACGGCAGCGCGCGTCAGAAGAGAGACTCGGCCCGCGACGGGGACACCGAGGGAGGGAAGGGCCGGTCAGACGGCCCGCTGCCGTGTCAGGCGCAACACGCCGCGGACCACACTCGACCGAAGTCGATGTGGACCCGGCTGACCAGGCGCTGTCCGGCATTCATGCGACTACTTGAGCAGGACACATTGCTTTTCGTCAACCACGGCTCGGATGTCGGACGGGAGTTGAACGGTTCCTGTGTGTGGTTGACACCTGTGTGTGCCGGACCCATACGATCGGGCGCACCGCGTTGAGGGACGCGGCGAGCGTGATGACGCCGAAGCCGGACTCCGGTCCCGTACCCATGCCGCGCCTCCCTCCCTGGAGATCCCTCCGATGGCCTCGCTGCCCGATCTCACCGATTCCGCACCTGCCGCGTCCGCAGGGCCTCCGACAGCGTCCTCCGGCCGGATTCCGGGCCGGGAGCCCGACGACGATCTCCCACGGATCGTGCCGCGCCGGCGCGTGGGCCGCCTGCTGTCCGCGGCCGTCGCGCTGCTGCTCTTCGCGATGGTGGTCAACTCCGTCGTCCGCAACCGCGCCTTCCAGTGGGACGTGGTCGGCCTGTACTTCACCAGTGGTGCCGTGCTCGACGGGCTGCTCCTCACCCTGTGGCTGACCGGCGTGGTGATGGTGCTGGGCTTTCTGCTCGGCATTCCGCTGGCCGTGATGCGGCTGTCCGACAACCCCGTGCTGGCCACGCTGAGCTGGGGCTTCGTGTGGGTCTTCCGGTCCACCCCGCTGCTGGTGCAGTTGCTGTTCTGGTTCAACATCGGCGCCCTCTACCCGACGCTCGGACTCGGCATCCCGTTCGGCCCGCAGTTCGTCACCGTCAAGACGGTGAACCTGCTCGGCCCGGCGCTCACCGCCGTCATCGGCCTGACGCTGCACGAGGCCGCCTATGCCGCGGAGGTGGTGCGCGGCGGCATCCTCTCGGTGGACGCCGGCCAGACGGAGGCGGCCCAGGCCCTCGGCATCGGCAGGGCCCGCACACTGCGCCGGATCGTGGTGCCGCAGGCGATGCGCTCCATCGTGCCGACCGCGGGCAACATGCTGATCGGCACCCTGAAGGGCACGAGCATCGTCAGCGTGCTGGCCGTGCACGACCTGCTGTACTCGGCGCAACTGGTCTACAACCAGACCTACCAGGTCATCCCGCTGCTGATGGTCGCCACGCTCTGGTACATCGCCGCCACCACCGTGCTCAGCGTGGGGCAGTTCTATGTCGAGCGCCACTACGCGCGCGGCGCGGCGCGGGCCCTGCCGCCCACACCCGTGCAGAGGCTGAGGGCCCGGCTGGCCGGATATCGCCGCTCCCCACGTTCCCTACATTCCCTATAGAATTACTAGGAAAGTATTGACGGCGCCTCGGGCCGCTGCGCAGGATGATGCATGCCCCACACAAGTTGAGGAGACCTCTGCCATGGGCCCAGCCCCTGCGTCGACCGGCCCGGGCTCGGAGTCCGAGCAGACCGGGCCCGGACGTACGCACTGGTTGCATGTGGCCCGTGAGACGGCGGACGACCTGGCCACGGACGCGGTGGCCAGGGACCAGGCCGGCAAGCCCCCGTTCGACGAGGTGTCCCGGCTGCGCGAGTCGGGCCTGCTGACGCTCCTGATACCCGCAGGGCTCGGGGGCGGCGGCGCGGACTGGCCGACGGCGTACGCCGTGGTCCGGGAGGTCGCGGCGGCCGACGGTGCGATCGGCCAACTGCTCGGCTGTCACTACTTCATGTCGTGGAGCGCCCGGTTCTTCACCGACCCCGCTCTCGCCGCCCGGCTTGAGCGGCGCTCCGCGGCGGAGCAGTGGTGCTGGGGCGGTGGTCTGGCGCGGCAGGAACCGGCTCTGTCACTCGCCCGGAACGCGCAGGGGTATGTGCTGAACGGCCGGCAGAGCTATGCCGCCGGCGTCCTGGTCGCCGACCGCCTCGCCGTGCGGGCCGTACGGGCCGACACCGGCGAGCCACTCGCCGTCGTGGTGGATCCCGCCCTTCAGGGCGTGGTGATCGACGGCGACGCCGACCCCTTCGGGCAGCGGCTCGCGGCGGGCGGAAGCGCGGAGTTCGACGCCGTACCCGTCTCCGCCGACGATGTGCTGGGCTCGCTGGCCGCCGACGAGGAAGTCCTGTCGCCTCTCACCGCTCTGGTGTCCCCGGTCGGGCGTCTTCTTTCGGTGCAGCTCCGGCTCGGCATGGCCGAGGGCGTGCTCGCCGAAGCCCGTGAGTACAGCAGGACCGGCCACTCCCACTGGCACCCGGACTGGCCGGTCGGCTCGCCGCAGGACCCGCAGGTGCTGACCGCCTACGGGGAACTCACCGTGCTCACCCGCTCCGCGTCCGCGCTCGCCGACCAGGCGCGCGATGCCTTGCACGACGGGCTGGCCCGCGGCGAGGACCTGGGCTACGAGGAGTACGCGGAGATCTCCGTCCTCGTGGCCATGGCCGAAGCCGCCGCGTCCAAGGCCGTGCAGGAGTCCACCGCCCGCGCCCTCGACATCATCGGTGTCCGCTCCGCGTCCGCGCGACTCGGCTTCGACCGCTTCTGGCGCAATGCCCGTACCCACACCCTGTACGAGCCCGTCGCCCACCGGCTCCGTGACGTCGGGGACTACTTCCTCAACGGCGCGCACCCTCCTTTCGTCCTCCCTGTCTGATGACGGCTGTCAGGCCTCGGCGTCCGTGCCGGGCTGTGCGGGGGTGTACAGGTCTCTCAGGGCCTCCCGACCCTCACGGGGCCGTCGGTCTGGTTCCCCATCATCTGCGCCCAAGCCTGCTGAGCGGCCGGGCCGAGGACCCGCGTCATCACCATGAACAGGGACCGGTCGGACTCGGACATCCCTGCCCGGGCGGCCGGGGCGAACTCGGGCGGCAGGCCGGTGGGCAGCGACTGGCGCAGGATCAGGCCGAGTTCGACACGGACGCGCTGGAGGCGTTCGATGGTGGCCGCGAGCTCGCCCGTCCCCGGCAGGTCCAGTCACTGCTGGTCACGATCGGTTCCGGCCTCTGGACGAGCTTGCCTGCCGCGGACGCCGGACACGAGGCCGAACTGCGCGAGCCGAGGTGGTCGGGTACGGTCGCGACTCGCGCGAAGGAGATCGAACAGGGCAACTGGGGGGCCGCTGCGGTGCACAGCGCGGTGATCCAGACCGCCGCGTCCTTCTCCACCGCCGGCGCCGCCGCGGTCGTCACGACCCTCTCCTGAGAGGGACTCTCGGTCCGCGACGGCGCCGGAGCGCGGTCCCTCGGCTCTACCGGAAAGCCGCGACGTACTGTCGGGCCCACGCCTCGAAGGTGCGGGGTGCGCGGCCGAGGATCCGTTCGATGTCGGGGCTGATCCGCTGTTCGGCGGGGGTGGGTTCGCCGAGGATGGCCAGCGTCGTCTCGATCACGGACTCGGGCATGAACCGGAGCATCTGGGCCCGGGCTTCCGCACGGGTCTGCTCGACGAAGCGGACCGGTTCGCCGAGCGCGTCCGCGATCGCCTCGGCTCGTTGCCTCGGCGTGCTGAGCGCGGGTCCGGTCAACTCGTATGTCTGGCCGGCGTGTCCGCTCTCGCGCAGCGTCACGACGGCCAGCTCGGCGATGTCGCCCGGATCGACCGTGGGCAGGCCGACGTCGGCGAACGGCGCGGCGACGGTCCTTCGGGTACGTACCGACTCGGCCCAGGCGAACATGTTGGAGTGGAATCCGCCGGGGCGCAGGACGGTCCAGTCCAGGCCCGACTGCCGCACGGCGTCCTCGATGGCGCGTGCCGTTCCACCGTGCGAGGCCGACTCCGGCCGCGTGGCGACTCCTTGCGAGGACAGCAGCACGACCCGCTCGACTCCCCCGGCCTTGGCGACGTCCAGGATGTGCCGGGGATCCAGCAGGTGGGCGCCGGCGCCGCCGTTCTGCAGGAACAGCGCGTCGGCGCCGTCGAGAAGCGGGCGAAGGCTCTCGGCATCGGTCAGGTCGGCCCTGCGATGCGGAAGGCCCTCCGGGACGTCCGCGCCGGTGATGTTCCGGGACGTCGCGGTCACCCGCTCACCGGCCGCCACGAGCGTCCGTACGAGCGAACCGCCCACGTTGCCGGTCGCCCCCGTCACTACGATCATGAGTAACTCCCCTTGTTTTCCATGTGGTTGACATCGCCCGACAGGAAATCCGGGCGGGACACGGGGACGCTAACACCAGAAGTAAAGTAGGTACCTACAGGAAAGTGACTGTCCGAGGGGGAAGCGCATGGCCGACGACGCCGCACCGACCGCGTCCGAGACGACCGAACCGGTGCTCGCCTGCCCGATCTCGCCCGTCGTCGACATCGTCTTCAGCCGGTGGACCACACCTGTCCTGTGGACTTTGCACGCACACGGCCGGCAGCGCTTCGTGGAACTGCAACGGCGCATCGCCCGCATCACCCCGAAGGTGCTGACCCAGCGGCTGCGGCAACTGGAGCGCGACGGGCTGGTCGTGCGCACGTACCACCCGGAGGTCCCCCCTCGCGTCGAGTACGAGATCAGCGAACTCGGCCGCAGCCTCGCCCCGCTCTTCGCGCATCTCTCCGAGTGGGCGGCCGGCAATCTGGACAAGGTCGACCGGGCCCGCCGCGAGTACGACGGCGACCCGGCTCGCTAGGACGCGGCCCTACCGCCCCGAGAGCCCCCGGGTGACCAACCCGAGTGCGTCGGCGAGGTGGTCGCGATGGAGTTCCAGCGCTTCCGGGGTGATGCGTCGGCCGGCTGTCTCACGGGCGAAATCGTCGGCCGCGACCTTGAGCACGGCGCTCATCACGCCGGCCTGCACACGGACATCGAACGTGTCGGGCCGCATGCCCATGCGTTCGGCGAGCACCTCGGTGAACGTCTCCTCCGCACGCTCCCGGAGCACCAGATAGGCGGCACGCAGCGCGGGTTCGCCGTGGGTCATCCGGACCACCGCGAGAACCGCCTCGACATCCGCGCCGGACGACGAGTCGATCACGGGCTGGTAGGCCGAACGCAGATGCTCGATCAGGCCGAGTTCGGGCGGCCAGGCGTGCAGCACCGTCCGGAAGGCGTCGATCATCTGTGTGAGCAGCGGCTCGACGCAGCTCTCCTTGGTGGGAAAGCAGCGCCACAGCGTGCGCTCGGAGACCCCGGCGGCTTTGGCGATCTGCTCGCCGGACGTGGCGGCCACACCCTGCTCGGCGAACAGCCGGACGGCGTGGCGGGAGATGTCCAGGCGTTGCCGCCCGCGCTGCTCGTCGCTCACCGGCGGCCGCCCCCGGCGGGGCACCCGCCCGCTGTCCGCCACGAAGTCCTCCATCAGGCGATCTAAACACGTCCCGCGCCGTGGGAGGACTGACCGAATCTTTAATGACAGTTACTGCCAACAAACTGCTACGGTCGGGGCGGCTCGAAGATCGCATTCGGAGATCACAGGAGGAGCGCCGTGAGCGTTACCGCCGAGCGTCAGCAACTTCCCTTCCCCAGGCCGAACGTCCTCGACCTCGCGCCGCTGTACGACGTGCTGCGCCGGGAGGCGCCCGTCACGCCGGTCACCACCCCGGCCGGGGATCCCGCCTGGCTGGTCACCCGCTTCGAGGAGGTCCGCGACCTGCTCAGCGACAAGCGTCTCGGCCGCTCCCACCCCGAACCGGAACGTGCCTCACGCCTGACGTCCGCCGCCGTACTGGACGGACCCACCGGCAACTACGACACCGAGGAGGCCGACCACACACGGATGCGCCGGCTGCTGACCCCGGCGTTCTCGGCCAAGCGGATGCGGATGCTGACCGATCACGTCCAGCGCCTGGTCGACGACTGCGTCGACCGGCTGATCACCGAGCACGCCGCCGCCCCCGGCGGGGTCGTCGACCTGCAGTCCGGGCTGGCCTTCCCGCTGCCGGTCGCGGTCATCTGCCGGCTGCTGGGCGTGCCGGAGAGCGACCGCGAGCGCTTCGCCTCGCTGTCGGAGCGCATGTCCAACTACGCCATCGGAGACGCGGCCCACCAGGCGCGGGACGAATTCAACGAGTACATGACGGGACTCGCCGAGACGAAGCGCGCGCAGCCGGGCGAGGACGTGATCTCGGACCTGGTCCACGCGCAGAGCACCGACGCGGACTACGACTACGCCGACATGATCCAGCTCTGCGTCGGGCTGCTGTTCGCCGGGCACGAGACCACGGTCAACCGAATCGGCCTCGGCACGCTCTTCCTGCTCACACGCCTCGACCAGTGGCGGACGCTGACCGCCGATCCCGAGGGCCGGGTCAACGCCACCGTCGAGGAGATCATGCGGCTGGGCGCGCCCGGCGACCTCGGCCTGCTGCGGTACGCCCACACCGATGTCGACGTCGCCGGTGTCACCATCCGGCGCGGCGACGCCGTCGTCCTGTCGATCAACGCCGCCAACCGCGACTCCTCCGTCTACACCCACGCCGAGACCTTCGACCCCGACCGCCCCGAACGCAACCACCTCGGTTTCGGCCACGGCGTGCACTTCTGCATCGGCGCGAGCCTGGCCCGTGTCGAACTGCGCATCGTGTTCGCCACCCTGGCGCGCCGGCTGCCCGGGCTGCGGCTCGCCAAGGAGCTGGACGAGCTGGAGGTGCGCACGACCCTCACCGGTGGTGTCACCGAGTTGCCCGTGACCTGGTGATGTTCCCGAGGTGACCCGGTGTCAGTGCGACTCGCGGGTCACCTCGGAGCCGCTGGAGCCCACGAGGAAGTCGAGATCGGCGCCGGTGTCGGCCTGCAGGACGTGGTCGACGTAGAGGCGTTCCCAGCCGCGCCGGGGGTTGGCGAAGCCGGTGACGGTGGCCTTGCCGGGGCTTCTGCCGGCGAGTTCGTCCGCGGGGACGTCGACGTCGATACGGCGGGCCGCGACGTCGAGGGTGATGAAGTCGCCGGTCCGCACGAGGGCGAGCGGGCCGCCGGCCGCGGCCTCGGGGGCCACGTGCAGGACGACCGTGCCGTACGCCGTGCCGCTCATCCGGCCGTCGCAGACACGGACCATGTCACGAACTCCCTGTTCCAGCAGCTTCTTCGGCAGGGGCATGTTCGACACCTCGGGCATGCCCGGGTAGCCCTTGGGGCCGCAGCCGCGCAGGACGAGGACGGAGTCGGCGTCGACGTCGAGCCCGGGGTCGTCGATCCGGGCATGGAAGTCCTCGACGCTGTCGAAGACGACGGCCCGGCCCCGGTGCCTGAGCAGGTGCGGGGAGGCGGCGGCCGGTTTGACGAGGGCGCCGTCGGGGGCGAGGTTGCCGCGCAGGACGGCGATGCCGCCCTCGGCGACCAGTGGTTCGGCGCGGGTGCGGATGACCTCGCCGTCCCAGATCTCGGCGTCGTCGAGGAAGTCGGCCAAGGGCCTGCCGGTGACGGTCAGCGCCTCGGGAGCCAGCAGGTCGCGCACCTCGCGCAGGACGGCGAGCAGCCCGCCGGCGCGGTGGAAGTCCTCCATGAGGAAACGCCCGGCCGGCTGGAGGTCCACCAGGACCGGCACCCGGGAGCCGATGCGGTCGAAGTCGTCGAGCGTCAGGTCGATACCCAACCGGCCCGCGATGGCAAGGAGATGGACGACGGCGTTGGTCGAGCCGCCGATCGCGGCCAGCGCCACGATCGCGTTCCGGAAGGACGCCTCCGTCAGGAACGTCGCGGGTCGCCGGTCGGCGCCCACCATGTCCACCGCCAGCCGGCCGGTGTGGTGCGCGGCCTCCAGCAGCCGGCTGTCGGGGGCCGGGATGCCCGCGGTACCCGGCACGACCGTGCCCAGCGCCTCCGCCACCAGGGCCATCGTCGAGGCCGTGCCCATCGTGTTGCAGTGGCCGCGGCTGCGGATCATCGCCGACTCGGAGCGGGTGAACTGCTCCTGGGACAGCGTGCCCGCGCGGACCTCCTCCGACAGCTTCCACACACCGGTGCCGCAGCCCAGCAGGCCGCCGCGGAAGGTGCCGTTGAGCATCGGGCCGCCGGGCACCACGACCGCGGGCAGGTCCACCGAGGCCGCGGCCATCAGCAGCGACGGGATCGTCTTGTCGCAGCCGCCGAGCAGGACCACGCCGTCGATGGGGTTGGCCCTGAGCATCTCCTCCGTGGCCATCGCCGCCATGTTCCGCCACAGCATGGCGGTGGGCCGCACCTGCGTCTCCCCCAGCGACACCACGGGCAGGTCCAGCGGGATGCCACCCGCCTCGTACACGCCGTTGCGGACCGACGCCGCGACCTCGTTCAGGTGCGCGTTGCAGGGAGTCAGGTCCGAGGCGGTGTTGGCGATCGCGATCTGAGGCCGGCCGGTGAAGGCGTCGTCCGGCACTCCGCGTCGCATCCAGGCCCGGTGTATGTGGGCGTTGCGGTCCTGTCCCTCGTACCACTGCGCGCTGCGGAGCCTCTCCATGGAGCCCTTCCGATCGACGGTACGGAGGTCTGAGTTCCGGAACGTCATGAAGCATAGGCAGCCGGTCGGCGGATCGACAGACCACGCCGGGCGCGTCAGAAATCCGTCAATCTTCGCCCGGGCGGCGCCAGAACCCCGTCAGCAGGGACCCCAGAGCCCCTACGGGCGCCTACCTTCAGGGCATGGAACGGAGCTCACCGGCAGCCCCGGTCGGCGACCGGCACTGGCGTGACGGTGCGTGGCTCGCGGTGAGCTGCGCCCTGGTGTTCTGCGCCATGTGCCTTCTCGTCGACTGGGACGGGGGAAGCCTGACACTTCTCCGTGCCCTGCTCTGGGGCGTCCTGTCGGCCACGGTGTTGGGCGTCCTGCTGCCGCCGCAGGTCAGCGCGGGTCCCGGCTGGCTGGCGGTACGCACCCCTTGGCGCCGGATCGTCGTCCGTACGGACGCGCTGACATCCGTACGTCAGTACGACGGCGTCTCGTCCCACCTGGTCCTGCGGGACGTCTACGGCCACCGCCTGGAACTCGACCCCCGGATCCTCGCGGCCAACCCCATGCTCTGGCACGAGCTCGACACGGGCGTCCGCCGCTCCCTGGAGCGTGGCACGCTGCGCCATGGCGCGGATGTCCTGGACCGGCTCGGCCACCGCATCGACGACGAGACGGGCAACGCGGTGTTCCGGGCGTCGGGCCTCTCCTGACACCTCCGGGCCGAGTGAAGGGCGGCGGCGCGTTCGGGAGTTCAGCCGCGCGCCGGTGCACCTCCCCGGCACACGCCAGGCGTCGGTCTCTCATCCCTCACACGACGGGTTTGTCCGGGTTCCCCTGGCCTCGCCCGGTTCCGGAATGCGTAACTGCTTGTCCGGGGGCGGGAATTCCGCCCCGCGACCGGAGGTGACCGCTGTGAACGAAGTGCTCATGACCCTGGAGACCGTGGACTTCTACGAGCCGCCGCTGCTGGCCGAGGCCGGGGCCTACGCCGACCTCACCCAGGGCGAGGGAGGCGGGGAGCCCGAAGGCGAGTTCTTCTACCACGACGAGTGACCACACCCTGCTACCGGCCCGCGGCCCTCACGCCGCGGGCCGGTACCCGGTCCGCCCCGTCACCCACCCCTCCGTAGTCACCCACCCCCTCTTGGAGAGGCCCATGCGCTCCGCCCAGGGCTGCTGGTTCGTCGTTCTCCCCGACCGGGACCTCCACCCCCGCGTCATGGCCCGACTGCGGGACAGCGCCCGCCCGGACGTGCTCCGGTTCGTGCCGCATCCCTCCGGCCGACCGTGGCTGGCCGGCCGCTGGACCGGCGAGGAGATGACCGTCTGCACCGCCGGCGCGGTACGGCTGGCCGTGGCCGGGACCTGCTCGCTCGACCCCGCGCAGCTGGCCGTACGGGCCCGGCGGATCGGCGATCCGGCACACATCGAGGCGGCGCTGGCGGGCGGCCACGGCTGTTTCCATGTCATCGCCTCGGTCGCCGGGCACACCTACGTGAGGGGCAGTCACTCGGGGCAGCGGAGGGTGTACCGGGCGGAGGTGGAAGGCGGCACGGTGTGTGCCGACCGCTCCCTGACACTCGCCCGGCTGACCGGAGCCGAACTGGACACCGCGCAGCTGGCCCTGCGCCTGGCCGGTGGAAGCGTCCCGCACCCGCTCGCCGGGGGCGCTCTGTGGCGCGGCGTCCACGGCGTACAGCCGGGACAGGCCCTGGAGTCGGGACCGGACGGCCGGGTGCGTACGCGCAGTTGGTGGCAGCCGCCCGTGGCCGAGCTGCCGCTGGCCGAGGCCGCTGCCGGTCTCGGGGAGGCACTGCGCCGGGCGGTCGCGCTGCGGGTCCGCCCCGGTGAGGTGGTGGGCGCGGATCTGTCCGGCGGCATGGACTCCACCTCGCTGTGCTTCCTGGCCGCCGAGGCGGGCGCGCGGCTGGTCGCGGTCACCCTGGACTGGAGCGCGCCCACCAACCAGGACCGCGCCTACGCGGAGCATGCCGCGGGCCGGCTGCCCGGCCTCGAGCATCTGGTGTTCCCCTCCGCCGGTCTGCCGGGCCACTTCAGCGGGCTCGACGAGCGCGGCGAGCCCACCGACGAACCGACGGCCGCGCTCCGCGACCGGGCACAACAGCAGGCCTTGGCCGAAGCCATGCTCGCGCACGGCGCCGGACGGCGGCTGTCGGGACACGGCGGGGACCATGTCGTCCAGCCGCCGCCCGCCTATCTGCACGGGCTGCTGCGGCACTCGCCGGCGGCCGGGCTTCGGCATGCCGCCGGGCGTCGCGCGCGGCACCGATGGCCGCTCGGGGCGACCGTGCGCGCTCTGCTGGAGGGCCGCTCGTACGCGTCGTGGCTCACCCAGGCCGCGGAGCAGTTGCTCTCGCCGACGGCACCGACATCGCTGGGCTGGGGCCCGGGCCCGCGGCTCCCGGCGTGGGCGAGCGCACAGGCGGTCGAGCTGTGCCGTGAGCAGCTGCGCGCGGCGGCGCACCGGGCCGAGCCCCTGCACCGTGACCGAGGTCGGCACGCCTGGATCCGGACGGCGCGGCAGGCGGGCCAGGCCGCCGGGCACCTCACCCACCGCGCCGCGCTCGCGGGCCTGCCGGCCGATGCGCCGTTCTGTGACGACGCCGTCATCGACGCCGCCCTGGCCGCCCGGCCGCACGAGGCGGCGACTCCCTGGTCGTACAAGCCGCTGCTCGCCGCCGCCATGAACGGCCTGGTACCCGACCACATCCTGCGCCGGACCAGCAAGGATCACTGCGGGCCAGAATGGCGGGAGGGCCTGCGGCGGCACCGGCCCACCCTGGCCGCCTGGGCCGAGGACTCCCGGCTGGTGGCCGCGGGAGTGGCCGACGCCGATCAGCTGCGCCGGGCCCTGCTCTCGCCCCAACTGCTCACCGGCGGGGCCCCGGAGCTGGAGGCCACCCTCGGCGCGGAGGGCTGGCTGCGCGACCTGGAACACCACGATGCCCGACACGACGCACAGGAGAAGGACGTTGCACCGACTTCGCCCTGATGTCACCGCCTGCGCCACCGGCGACGGCATGGTGCTGCTCGACGAGCGCACCGGCCGATACTGGCAGCTCAACGGCACCGGCGCACTCGTCGTCAAGGCACTCCTCGACGGCGCCGCACCGGATCAGGTGGCCGACCGCCTGGCCGCGACCCGCCCGGTGACCCGCGAGCGGGCCGCCGCCGACGTCACCGCCCTCCTCGGCCACCTCCTCAAGGAAGCGCTGGTGACCGCCCGGTGAGCCAGGTCCTGGACACCGGCGGGGTCCGGCCGCCGGTGGGCCGCCGCATCGCCGCCCGCACCGCCGTCGCGGCCGCCCGGCTCATCGCGCTGCTGCCGCCCCGCCGCATCCGCACCGCCCTGCGGCTGGCCCGCCGCGGCGCCCGGCCCGCCCGCTACGACGAAGCCCTCCGGGCCCGGCAGGACGTGACCGCCGTCAGCGTCCTGTGCGCGGGCCGCTACTGCCTCCCCCGCTCCCTGGCCACCGTCCTGCTGTGCCGGCTGCACGGCCACTGGCCCACCTGGTGCTCCGGCGTACGCACCTCGCCCTTCGCCGCCCACGCCTGGGTGGAGGCGGAGGACCGCCCGGTCGGCGAACCCCCGGGCACCGCCGCCTACCGGACGCTGATCACGGTGGAGGCGCCGCACGGCGGGACAGGTCGTCCAGGGAGTGCCTTCGCCATGCGCTGGGGCTGGTGCCGTAGGTCTCGCGAAAGCGGCGGGAGAAGTGGGCGGGATGGGTGAACCCCCAGGAGCGGGCGATGGCTTCCACGGTGCGATGAGCCTGTTCCGCTGCGGCCAGGTCCTCGCGTGCGCCCTCGAGTCGACGGCGGATGATCCACTTCTCGAGGCTCAGTCCGCCCTCCTCGCACAGCCGGTAGAGGGTGCGCACGGAGATGCCGTGCGCCCGGGCGACGCGCTGCGGCGTGAGATCCGGCTCGGTGAGGTGTGCGCGGAGGTAGGCGAGGACCCGCGTGAAGAGGGTCTCCTGCGCCACCTCCCGGCGCGTGGGGTCGTCGCCTGCGGCCGAGACGATCAGCGCCCGGGTGAGGTGCACGGTCGCGGCGGCGAGGGCTTCCGCCTCGGGGCCGGCGCTGAACCGGTCCGCGTGCCGGCGCAGCCCGCGGATGTGCTGCACCAGCAGCGGTTCGACGGGGCTGTGGTGCAGCAGGGGGATGGCGGCCCGCACCGTGTCGACGGGCAGGGCGAGGTGGGCGATGTCGACCGTGAAGGCCACGGAGCGGCCGGTGCCCGACCATCCGTACTCGTGTGACGCGATCATGTGGGGGGTCAGGCCGACGCCGTCCGGCCCCAGCCGCCGCTGGTATCCGTCGCAGCCGAAGTCGCCCGTCCCGAACCCTTCGGCCTGCGTCATGATCGAGACGGTGTCCACCAGTTCGCGGCGTGCCTTCCGGTAGGAGCGCACGAAACGCGCGCCCGTGCCGCGGGTGTCGAAGAGGGTGAGGGGACCGATGTGCCAGACCTCGATCCTCTTCCGCATAGTCGCCGCGGGCTCGTTCTCCTCGACCATGTCGACTCCGCCCTCCCGGGCCACCACGGTGCGCAGAGCCTCGTAGCGGTCGGCGACTGGTAAGCCGTCGGTGTCGAGAACCAGCACGGCGCCTCCCAGGCTGCGGTAGCGGCCTGCCGCCGCTGCTCCCCGAGGAGCAGTCTGCGGCGTACGGGCCACTCGCGACAAAGGTGTGTTCATCGGACACCTGACTCGGCGGCTCCGGTACGCGATCCGAAGTGCGGCGCGCTGCCCGGGAGCGTCGTGGCACAGAGGGACAAGGCTCCGGCACACAGGGCAAAGCCGGTGACCGGCGCCCGTGCGATGCTCCCCTTCACCATTGCTTCACGTTCCGCAGAGCCAATGATCGATGAGCCGGAAGATCCCCTGTCACCGGGAGTGTTCCCATGCCGTTCGTCACCGCAGCCGACGGAGCGCACATCCACTACAAGGACTGGGGTGAGGGCCGCCCGGTCGTGCTCAGCCACGGCTGGCCGCTGAACGCCGACAGCTGGGAAGCCCAGCAGCTGCTCCTCGCCACCCACGGGTACCGCGCGATCGCGCACGACCGACGCGGACACGGACGTTCCGAGCAGACCTGGAACGGCAACGAGATGAACACCTACGCCGACGATCTGGCCGCCCTCATCGACACACTCGACCTGCGCGACGTCACTCTGGTCGGGTTCTCGACGGGCGGCGGCGAGGTCGCCCGCTACGTCGGCCGGCACGGCACCGCCCGCGTCGCCCAGGTCGTCCTGGTCTCCGCCGTACCGCCGCTGATGCTCAAGACCGACGACAACCCGGGCGGGGTGCCGGCCGAGGTGTTCGACGCGATCCGGGCCGGTTCGCTGGCCGACCGGTCACAGCTGTACCGGGATCTGGCCGACGGGCCGTTCTTCGGCAACAACCGCCCCGGGGCCGATGTCTCCCAGGGCATCCGTGACGCGTTCTGGCGCCAGGGCCTGCAGGCCGGGCACAGGAACGCCTACGAGTGCGTCGCCGCGTTCTCCGCCACCGACTTCCGCGGGGACCTGGACGCCATCGACGTCCCCACGCTCGTCATCCACGGCGACGACGACCAGGTGGTGCCATTCGAGGTGGGCGGCAAGGCGTCGGCGGCGCGCATCAAGAACGCGACGCTCAAGGTCTACCCGGGTGCTCCGCACGGCATCACGGACACGCACAAGGAGCAACTCGGCGCCGACCTGCTCGACTTCCTCGGCGCCTGACTCCTCACCTCCGGCTCCTCACTCCTCACTGTCGGCTCCTCACGCCTGACTCCGGAAGGAACCACTCGATGATTCCGGAAAGCCGGTCCGGTGATCCTCGTCGGCCACTCCTACGGCGGCGCGATCACCACCAACGCCGCCCGGGGCCACGCCCACGTACATCGTCGCCGGAGCCGATCGTGTCATTCCGCCCGCCCTTCAGCGGTTCATGGCCGGTCGGGCCGGGAGCAGGACCGTAGAAGTGAAGGGTGCCTCGCACGTCGTGATGATGTCCCGGCCGGACGCGGTCGTGCGGCAGATCGAGGCCGCGTACCGCGCCACCCGCTGAGCCCACCAGGAAGGAACAGCAGTCATGAGCACCCCGGACACAATCGTCCTCATCCACGGCTTCTGGGTGACCCCTCGCAGCTGGGAGCACTGGATCGAGCATTACAAGAAGCGCGGCTTTCGTGTCCTCGCGCCCGCCTACCCCGGCTTCGAGGCGGAGGTCGAGTCCCTCAACACCGACACCACGCCCATCGAGAAGGTCACGGTCGAGGAGATCCTCGGGAGCCTGGAACAGGAGGTCCGGGCCCTGGACAAGCCACCCGTTCTGATCGGCCACTCCGCCGGCGGCGTGTTCGTCCAGCTTCTGCTCGACCGCGGCCTCGGTGCGGCGGGGGTGGCGATGTGCTCGGCGCCCACGGAGGGCGTCGCCGTCGTGCCGCTGACGCAGATCAAGGCGGCCTTCCCGGTCCTGAAGAACCCGGCCAACCGGCATCGCGCGGTCGGTCTGACCGCCGAGCAGTGGCACTACGCCTTCGCCAACACCTTCTCCGAGGAGGAGTCGAAGGCGCTGTACGAGCGGTACGCGATCCCCGCCTCCGGCGGCATCTTCTGGGACAGCGCCCTGGCCACCCTGCGCCCCGGTCACCAGAGCACGTACGTCGACTACCACAACGACGCCCGTGCGCCGCTGCTGTTCATCTCGGGCGAGAAGGACCACCTGATGCCGCCCAAGGTGCAGCAGTCCAACGCCCGGCACTACAAGTCGAACACGGTCACCGAGGTGCGGGAGTTCCCGGGCATGCCCCATCTGCTGCCCGCGGCGCCCGGCTGGGAGGAGGTCGCCGACCAGGCACTCGACTGGGCGCTCGAGCACGCCAGGTAGACGACACCTTCGAGGGGCGCCCCCGAAGGCCACCGCTACTCCTCCGGCTGGAGCACGTCCTCGCGCAAGACGTCGGGCCCGGCGGTCCAGCCGTCCGAGCTCCCACCGCCGGGCGCGCCCTGCTGCCCGGGGCTCGCGTCCTGCGCTGCGAAGGCCAGCGCCGCGGGGCACTGTGGACACTTCCACGAGGCCGACGGGCCGTCGAGAGGGAACTCGCACGGTCCCCCGCCGACATCCGCGCACGGTTGCGCCGGCTGCCGATCGGCAGCGCACTGGAACTGACCGTCTGACGCGAACGCCCGCCCGGTGCGCGGGCGGGCGTTCCTCAGGTGTGGTGCGGCACGAGTCAGTCCACGATCACCTCGGCATGTGCCGCCGGGGCGGTCCCGACGAGCGCGCCGCCGAAGTTCCCCTCGACCTCTGTCTTCTCCGCCGCGTTCGGATACGGGTTCGTGCACGCGGTGCCCGCGGTGGAGCCGGACATCAGGCTCGAGCACGGTCCGGGCTTGCGATCGGGCAGGCCCAGGATGTGCCCGAGTTCATGGGCGGAGATGCGAATCGTGTTGTAGCCCTGGTTCACGGCCTGCCGCCCGATGTAGACGGTTCCGTTGCCCAGGGTGGTGGGCAGGGCGCGCGGCCAGCCGTTGTCCGCGAGCACCCGTATGTTCGCGCGTTGCCCGGCGGCGGACGGCCGCAGCTCGACGGTGTCGACACTCTCGTTCCAGATGGCCGCGCCCCGGTCCACCGCGCTCCTGAACTCCGCGGAACCGCTGGCGTCGTAGAGGAGGACACGGGCGGCGAGGGGAGCACCCTCCGCGTCGGGTGAAGCGGCCACGGCCTGGCCGCCGGCCAGGGAGAAGGACATCACCAAAGCGGCAGCCAGGCCGCCGGTCAGCGAACGGACGTGCATGATCGACCTCCTTGTGGGGAAAGGCAGTCGTGCTCATGACATTCTCTGGCCCATTGCCCAGTGGGGACGAGGATGAATCCGTCAATCCGAACCGGCGCCCCAGGTCCTCACCACGGCGAAGTCGCCTTCGGCGAGGCCGCGTCGGGGATCGACCCGGTGCAGCAGCGCGGGACCGTCGTGGTGCTCCTTCACCCAGGCGCGATCCGCCTCCGTGATCTCATCGTCGATCCAGGCAAACGCCCGGCCCCGCGCCCACGCGACGATCTCCGGCGTCTTCCAGAACACACCGTCACCGCACCGGCCCCGCGCCGAGGACCAAACGATGAAGGGCAACTCGGGCAGTCCCAGCACCGGGGCGATGAAACCATTGGCCTCCTCCTCCCACGTCGTCGCCCACACCAGGTCGAAGGGAAGCGCCTCCAGGGCCGCGCCGTGACTCGGGTTGAGCCACACACGCAACGGTTTCACCGGCCTGTTCGGAAGCCCCCACTCAGTCAGTCGGCGCCGCTCGGCGGCCACCCAACGAGGCGTCAGCAGCCGGTGCGTCTCGTAACCCTCAGGCCGTCGGTGCGGCTTCGCGGCATACGGATTCAGCGGTCCGTCCACATCCAGCAACAACACCGGACGCACCAGCCCACCCCCCTCCGGCATGCCTCGCACGGTACTGGCCGACGGCGTGGCCGCCCAGTGAAATCTTGCGGTGACTGCTTCCGCGCGCCCGTCAAACGCGCCTGGCGCCGTGGGTCGGCAGCTTGGCGACCGGCGCGGGCCCGCCTACGCAGGAGTCATGGATGGTTGGCTCGTTCTCATCATCGTGGTGGGCGTCGTCTGGACGATCTATGAATACACGCGAGAGGTCCCGGCCGGAGCCTGTCTCGACTGCCGGGGCAGGGGCAGGACGTTGACCCGGGAGTACTCCGTGATGAAGGACGGTTACAGGTCGGAATGGGTGACGTGCCGTAGCTGTCGAGGCTCAGGGGAGGCGCGGTAGAGGCGGCCCCCATCGTGCAGGAGGGCCGCCGCGCTACGCGCTGAACACGGCGTTGCGGCGCAGCTGTTCGGCGCACCACCGGAAGTGCCCGTCGCTGTCGTCAAGGCCGAAGAGGTCGTACGTGGTGAGGGCGTATGCGGCCTGGTAGGCGGTGAGGGTCGCCGGCGCGTGCCCGAGCTCGTGTGCGAAGAGCCGGGTGAGTTCCGCGGTGTGCTCCTCGGCGTGCGGCCCGTGCATGTTCCAGACGGCTGCGGTGACGGCGGCTTCGAAGGCCGGGTCGCCCGCGGTCGTGTAGAAGCCGAAGTCCAGCACGGCGACGGGCCGGCCGGCCGCGTCGACGTGGATGTTGGGCGGGACGAGGTCGCCGTGGATCGCGCTCACCGGGGCGTCGGGGAGCGACCGCAGTGCCTCTTGGGTGCGTTCGACTCCCCCGTCGAAGTCCGGCACGTGGACAGCCAGGGCGGCACCGTGCCGGGCTGCGGCCCGGGCGACCAGGGCCGCGAGCGCGTTCTGGAAGCGGTCGTGATCCCGCCACAGCGGACGGTCGTCGCCCTGGACGGTCAACCGGCGCATGGCGTCGGTGCCGGGCACGGAGGCCAGGCCACGCAGAACGGCAAGGAGCCCGTCGCTGTACCGGCTGGGCAGCTCGCGCTCGTAGTCGCTGTGCGCGGAGTCCTCCCGCATCGCGACACCGGGCAGCTCACGCTCGTACGTCACCAGGACACCCGCGTGCTCCTCGACGTCGAAGATCTCCGGGGTGGCGAACGGCAGCGCGTGCCGCGCGATGTCCGCGTACACCTGGCGGGTGAGCTCGAATCCGGCCGGCGGCCGACCGCTCCACACCTTGGCGACCCGGCCCTCGTCCAGCCGGTACACGACGCCCTCGACGCCGGCGCCGATCCGGCGGACCCTCGGGTACCCACGGTCGGCGAAGCGTGCGGGCCATGGGTCGGCGCGCGGGGCTTCGCCGTTCTGGATGCTCTCCACGACAACAAACAAAGGCAAGGAGATCTCTCCTTGCCACTCTCAACTTATAGCGCACCGGGGGGCTTGCGGCAAGACCCGGGTGATGGCGCAGAATCTCCGGCCGAGGCCACAACCTGGGGATATGGGGGCACGGTATGCGCGTGTTGTCGACGCATGAGGCTCGACAGTATGTGTGGGATCTTCAAGAGGTCGAAGAGACACAGGTCTCGGTCGTCGGAGGCAAGGGCGCACACCTGGGCGGGCTGTCACGGATCGAAGGCATCAGCGTTCCGGCCGGCTACTGCGTGACGACGGACGCCTTCCGGCGGATCATGGCGGAAGCCCCGTCGATCGACGATCGGATCGACGAGCTGTCGCGTCTGAACCCGGACGACCGGGACGCGATCCGCACACTCAGCGCGGAGATTCGCCGGGCCATCGAAGGGATCGCCCTCCCGGACGATCTCGCGGCGGCGATCACCCGCCCGCTCACCCGGCTCGGCGAGCAGGCCGCCTACGCCGTCCGCTCCAGCGCGACGGCGGAGGACCTGCCGACGGCCTCCTTCGCCGGCCAGCAGGACACGTACCTGAATGTCGTGGGGCCGACGGCGATCCTCCAGCACATCAGCCGGTGCTGGGCCTCGCTGTTCACCGAGCGGGCCGTGACCTACCGTCAGCGCAACGGCATCGATCACCGTACGGTCCACATGGCCGTGGTCGTGCAGCGGATGGTCTTCCCGGACGCGGCCGGCATTCTGTTCACGGCCGACCCCGTCACGGGCAACCGGAAGGTCGCCACCGTGGACGCCGGCTTCGGCCTCGGCGAGGCCCTGGTCTCCGGCGTGGTGAACCCGGACGTCTTCAAGGTGCGGGACGGCGAAGTCGTCGCCAGGGCGATCGCCGCCAAGGAGCGGGCCGTGCACGCCCTGCCGGACGGCGGCACGCGGGAAGTGGCGATCGACTCGCGGCGGCAGGAGCAGCCGGCGCTGACGGATGCGCAGGCCGTGCGGCTCGTGGAGTTCGGGCGGCGGATCGAGGCGCACTTCGGCCGCCCGCAGGACATCGAATGGTGCCTGGTCGACGACGACTTCCAGATCGTGCAGAGCCGGCCGATCACGACGCTGTTCCCCGTCCCGGAGACCGGCGACCAGGAGAATCACGTCTATGTGTCCGTCGGCCATCAGCAGATGATGACCGACCCCATGAAGCCCCTGGGGCTCTCCATGTGGCAGCTGATGGCCATGGTGCCGATGCACGAGGCCGGCGGGAGGCTGTTCGTCGACGTCACCCGGCGCCTGGCCTTGCCCGCGAGCCGTGCCGGGCTCCTGGACGTCATCGGGAAAGGCGATCCGCTGACCCGGGACGCCCTGGAGACCGTCCTCGACCGCGACGACTTCGTCCCGTCGCTCCCGGACGCGACTCCCGGCGCGCCGCCGGCCGGAGGGGCGCCCGCCCCGATCGAGACCGATCCGGCCGTCGTCACCGAGCTCATCGAGCGCAGCGAGGCATCCGTAGCCGCCCTGGAGGACGCCATTCGGACGAAGACCGGACCGGCGCTGTTCGACTTCCTGCTGGAGGCCTTCGAGGAGCACAAGCGAGTCCTCAGTGATCCGCTGAGCATGCAGGCGATCATGGCCGGGATGGAGGCCACGTGGTGGCTCAACGACACGCTGCGGGAGTGGCTGGGCGAGAAGAACGCGGCTGACACGCTCACCCTGTCCGCCCCCGACAACATCACCTCGGAGATGGGACTGGAGCTGCTCGACGTCGCGGACGTGATCCGCCCGTATCCGGAGCTGGTGGCGTTCCTGAAGGACGTCGAGGACGAGGACTTCCTGGACGAGCTGCCGAAGCTCGCGGGCGGGACCGAAGCGCGCGACGCCATCGAGGCCTACCTCGAGCGGTACGGCATGCGCTGCGTCGGCGAGATCGACATCACGAGGCCGCGCTGGCGCGAGCGCCCCAGCACGCTCGTGCCCGTGATCCTCGACAACGTCAGGAACTTCGAGCCGGGCGCTGCCGAGCGGCGTTTCGAGGAAGGTCGGCGGAAGGCCTGGGAGAAGGAACAGGACGTGCTGTCGCGCCTGCGGGCCCTGCCGGACGGGGAGCGGAAGGCCGACGAGGCCAAGCGGATGATCGACCGCGTCAGAACATTCATCGGGTACCGGGAGTACCCGAAGTACGGCATCGTCAGCCGCTCCTTCGTCTACAAGCGGGCCCTGCTGGAGGAGGCCGGGCGTCTTGTGCGGGCCGGCGTGCTTCCCGAGGAGGAGGACATCTTCTACCTCACGTTCCAGGAGCTCCACGATGTGGTGCGCTCACAGCGGGTGGACGACCAGCTCGTCCAGCGGCGCAAGGAGGCGTTCCGGTCGTACCACGCGCTCACACCGCCCCGGGTGCTCACCTCGGACGGTGAGGCCCTCTCCGGGGCGTACCGGCGCGACGACGTACCGGACGGTGCCCTGATCGGCCTCCCGGTTTCCGCCGGGACCATCGAGGGGCGGGCTCGCGTCGTCCTCGACATGGCGGACGCCGATCTCGAAGCGGGCGACATCCTGGTCACGGCCTTCACCGACCCCAGCTGGTCGCCGCTGTTCGTCGGAATCGCGGGCCTGGTGACGGAGGTGGGCGGCTTGATGACCCATGGCGCGGTGATCGCCCGGGAGTACGGCTTGCCTGCCGTCGTGGGCGTGGAGCGGGCCATCCGGCTGATCCGGGACGGGCAGCGGATCCGTGTGCACGGAACCGACGGATACATCGAGCTCCTGTCCTGACCGGTGTTCCTCACCTGGCCTGCGAGCCCGGGCAACTCCTTTGCCAATGGCTGGCTTTGACGCCGTAGACGATCAATTCCGAGCAACCTTGCAACACTTCTTTCTCATCTTCTCCTAAGGAACGAAAGAGGCGCCCGGGACACCTGGAACACCTGTGGTGTCCCGGGCGCAGGAGCCCATCCGGAGGAGAAGCACGTTGAACCATGCCCGGCGCACATGGGTCGCCGCTGCGGCCTTGTTCGCGGTGGTGGTGGGGTCGCCAGGACTGGCGCACGCCCAACCGGCCGCCGACCCCACCCCGTCCACCCCTTCCACCCCATCCGCCGACTCCGGCCCCGGCGCCGGCCGCGGGCTTCCGGCCGGCTGGCAGATCACCGGTAAGAGATCCGGTCAGCGGCTGACCTGGCGTTCGGACAGACCCGTACCCATGGGTGACGCCGCCGTCGAGTTCTACTCCGGGGACCGGCTCCTGGGCCGGCCCGTGCCCGGCAAGGACGGGCACACGTTCCGCCTCGACCTCGAAGGTGTCACGCTCGGGGCCCCGAAGGACCTGCAGGTGCGGGCCGCGGGGCGGCGTCTCGACGAGGCCGGCGTCAAGGCCGAGGCGAAGCGCCGGTCCGCCAAGAAGCAGATGAAGCCGGTGGAGCCGTCGGCCCTGCCGCCGGCCAACCCCGTGGACCCCGGTGTCCCCGGCCCGTACCGCACGGTCAGCGGCGAGTACACGCTGAAGTCGGTGAAACTGCCCGACTTCCCCGTCCCGGTGGAGATGCGCGCCACCGTCACCGCACCCGCCGGGGCACAGGGCATGCGGCCGCTGGCCCTCTTCCTGCACGGCCGCCACGCCACCTGCTTCGCCGGGGGCGCGGACGGTGAGGCACTCGGCGCGTGGCCCTGCCCCACCGGCTCGAAGCCGATACCGAGCCACCGCGGCTATCTGCACGACCAGAAACTCCTGGCGTCCCAGGGGTATGTGACGGTGTCCATATCCGCCAACGGCATCAACGGGCAGGACTACGCGGCGCAGGACGCCGGAGCCCAGGCCCGCTCCTCCCTGGTACGGCAGCACCTCGCCCGCTGGGCCGACTGGTCGGGCGCCGGGCGGACCAAGGCACCGGAGATCGTACGGAAGGCCGCGCGGGCCGACCTGTCGCGCGTGCTCCTGGTCGGTCACTCGCGCGGTGGCGAGGGCGTGAACCGGGCTGCGATGGACAGCCTCGCCAAGCCCCCCGCGGACAAGGACGGCTACCGGGGTCCGGCGCGCTGGAAGATCCGTGGGACCGTCCTCATCGGCCCCACGGTGTTCGGGCAGAACCCGGCTCCTGATGTGCCGTCCATGACGATCCTGCCGGGCTGCGACGGTGACGTGTCCGACCTGCAGGGCGAGATCTACGTGGACGGGACTCGCGGCGTGAGCCGTGGTGCCGCCCTGCACAGCGCGGTCTACATGGTCGGCGCCAACCACAACTACTTCAACACCGAGTGGACCCCGGGACAGGCCGAGGCACCGGCGAACGACGACTTCTGGCACGACGAGGAGACGCCGCCGGACCCGGTGTGCACGCCGGGCACCGCGACCCGGCTGACGGCCGAGCGGCAGCAGGCCGCCGGTTCGACGTACATAGCCGCCGCGGCCCGGCTGTTCGTCGCGGGCGACGACCGGGTCCGGCCGCTGCTGGACGGCTCGGGTGTCCGCGCGGCGTCCGCGGGCCCCGCGCGGGTCCTGACGCATGCCGTCGGTGCCCGGCGCACCGCCGCGTTCCTGCCGGACGCCCCGGTCACGGTGGACGGCGGCCGGCTCTGCGCGCAGGTGGACACCGACCCCGCCACCGCCTGCCTGGACCCCGAGAGCCCCGGCAGGTCACCGCACTTCGCCGAGTGGGAGACGGAGCGGGAACCGGGCCGCGACGCAGTGGCGTTCGACTGGTCGGCGCCGGGTTCGGCGGTACAGGTGCGGCCCGGGCGGCCGGTCTCACTGAGCGGAGCCGAGGCGCTGGCCCTGCGGGTCATCGTGCCGCCGAACACCACCGGCACCCGTATGGACGTGTCCCTCACGGACTCCGCGGGCCGGCAGGCGAAGCTGGGTGCCGTCCGCCTCGACGGACTGCCCGGCTCCGACCGGACGGCCTCGTACTGGGGGCAGGAGGTCCGCGTACCGCTGACCGCGGCGACGGCGGCCGGGCTGGACCTGAAGCGGGTGAAGTCCCTGGTACTGACCCCGCGCAGCGGATCGGGACGGGCGTGGCTGATGGACGCCTGGGGCTGGCGCCCCGGCATGGCGGCGGTACGGCCGGTCGCGCTGCCCCGCGTGGACATCGGCGTGTTGACGGCCGACGAGGGCGACTCCGGAGTCCGGACCCTCAAGGTGCCGGTGCGGCTCTCCGGGCAGGGCAGCGGTCAGGTCAGGCTCTTTGTCGCGGACCCCGGGAACGGTGAGGTCACGTCACGGTTGGTGACGGTGCGCGCCGGCAGCAGTGTCGACGTCCCTGTCGAGGTGCGCGGCAACACCCGCTTCAGCTACGGCTCGACGCACAACGTGTTCGCGAAGGCCGTCCGGGGCGCCGTGATCGGCAACCACCTCGGCGGCCTGACCGTGAGGGACGACGACCCGATGCCCACGTTCAAGGCGACACCGCTCGCGGGGCGGGTCACCGAGGGCCAGAGCATGAAGTGGCGGATCGAGCAGTCCGCGGTCGCCGACACGGATCTCTGGCTCGGGGCCGCGTTCGCGAAGGTCGACGGCGGCGCGGAGCTGTCCAGCACCGACGTCGACCCGCAATGGTTCGAACAGAACACCGGGGAGTCACCGAGCCCGGCCCGGCCGCTGTCCGAGGTGGAGGTCTTCTACCCGGACATCACCGTACCCGCGGGAGGGCTGAGCACGGAGCTGAGCGTACCCACCGTCGTGGACGGGGTGAGCGAGCCGGAGGAGGCACTGCGGATGCGGCTGTCCATCTGGGAGGACGAGCGGGGCGAAGTGGAGGGCCCGATGCTCGACGGCACGGTGGTGGACGCGCCGTAGGCGAAACGCCCGGCACTCCCTGACCGGCGGCCGGGCACAAGGGGAGCGGGGGCCGGATTTCACGGCCCCCGCGTCCCGCGGTTCGCTCAGGGCTTGCCCGGCTTGACCTTCCTGTCGATGCCGTTCACCCGCACGGTGACCTTCCTCTGGTTCCGCGCTCGGTCGGCCGTGACGCTGTACGACGTGACCTTCCCGTCGCGCCACTCGCAGCTGACCTCGTAGCCGCCACGGGCCCGGAGTCCGGTGAAGGAGCCCTTGGGCTTCCAGTCGTCCGGCAGGGCGGGCAGCAGGTGGATGACGCCGTCGTGGCTCTGCAGGAGCATCTCCGCCACAGCGCCCGAGATGCCGAAGTTTCCGTCCATCTGGAAGGGCGGGTGGTCGCAGAACAGGTTGGGCAGCGTGTTGTAGGTCAGCAGTCCGCGCAGCATGATCTGGGCGCGATGCCCGTCGCCCAGGCGGGCGAAGAGAGCCGCCCGCCAGGGCCAGGTCCAGGAGCGGCGGCTGTCGCCCGACACCGTCGCGGCCGTGAAGGGCACGCCTTCCTTCTCGCCGCATCGCGCCTTGAGGGAGACGAGGGCGGCGGCCGCGAACTCGGGCGTTCTCGGGGTGATCTGGCGGCCCGGGTAGACGGCGAAGAGGTGCGAGGTGTGGCGGTGGATGTCGGTGGGGCTGTCGATGTCCTCCTGCCACTCCTGCAACTGGCCCCATTTGCCTATCTTGTTCGGGGCGAGGCGTGCCTGCAGGTCCGCGACCTTGTCCCGGTAGGCGGGGTCCGCCTTGAGCACCGCCTCGCAGTCGAGGTAGTTCTGGAACAGGTCCCAGATGATCTGCTGGTCGTACATGACGCCGTCCTCGCGCGGCCCGTGCTCGGGTGACCAGCCGTTCGGGGCGACGAGGAGTCCGTCCTCGCGTTCCTTGAGATGGTCCTCCCAGAACTGGCAGATCTCCTTGATCATCGGGTGGGCGAGGGTACGGAGGTAGTCCAGGTCCTGGGTGAACGCCCAGTGCTCGTACAGGTGTTGCGCGTACCAGGCACTCGCGACGGTGTTCCACTCCCACGCGTTGCCGCCGAAGACGCTCTGGCTGGTGCGGGCGGTCCAGCCACGCGTGTCCTTGCCGAAGGCGTTGCGGGTCGCCACGCGGCTGGGCACCGCCACCTGTTCGATGAACCGGACGAGTGCCTCATGGCACTCCGGCAGGTTCGTCGTCTCGGCTCCCCAGTAGTTCATCTGGACGTTGATGTTGGTGTGGTAGTCGGAGGCCCAGGCCGGCTGATTGCTGTCGTTCCAGAGGCCCTGGAGGTTGGCGGGCAGGCCGCCCGGGCGCGAGGAGCTGACCAGCAGATAGCGGCCGTAGTCGAACATCGTCTGCTCGAGTGTGGGGTCCTGACGGCCCGCCGCATAGCGCGCCAGCCGGACGTCGGCCGGCAGAGCGAGGACTGCGGCGTCGGAGCTGCCCCAGTCGACCGAGACACGCTTCATGAGGGTGCGCGTCTCGGCGATGTGCCTCTCGCGCAGCTCGCCGTAGGGCCGGGAGGCGGCCTTGCCGAGCGCCCTGGCGATGCCGATCCCCGGATCGGGTCCGCGCCACCCGGCTGCGGCGTCGAGCCTGTAGTCGGTGCGGGCGTCCAGGAGCAGGGTCAGGGTGGTGCAGCCGCTGAAGCGGAGTACCGATCCGTCCGCGCGGAGGTCGCCGTCGGTGTGCACGGCCTGGACGGTGCACGCGTGCTTGAGGCCATTGCCCATGACACCGCTGAAGGCGATCCGGCGGGCGGCGGCGTCGACGGTCGTCGGAGTGTCGTCCTGTGCGGACGTCAGCGATATCGCTCCGGATAGTCCCTGGGCGCGGTCCGACGTGTAGCGGAAGACCATGACGTCCGCGGACCGGCTGGCGAAAGCCTCCCGCAGGACGCGCCGTCCCGGTGCGCCGAAGCGGGTCACGTGCAGTCCCTTGACGAAGTCGAGGGTGCGCCGGTAATCGACGACCGTCCGCTGGGTGCGCGTGTCGAAGCCCTTGCCTTCCAGCGCGATCTCGGCGATCTGGAAGCCGGTGGACGACGCGCCGGGGGTCAGGGTGAGCCGGTAGACGCGGTAGGCCGTGCTGTTGGCGATCCGGAAGGTCCGGGTCTCACCGCGGCCGGCGAAGGGCGCTCCGGGGTTCCGGGTGTCGAGGGTCGTCCAGGCGGTCCCGTCCTGCGACCCCTCCAGCCGCCATCGCCGGGGGTCGTCCTTCGGACGGTCCGGTGCCGCCGTCAGCGCGTACGAGGTGACGACGACCGCGCGGGGCAACTCGGCCTGCCATACGACCGCTGGTGCGGGGGCGTCGATCCGCCAGACCGTGGCCGGGTCGCCGTCCACCGAACTCGAGATGTCCGTGGTGCCGCCGGAGCCCCCGGAGTGCCCGCTCGGCGACGACAGGTACAGGACGCCGCCCGCGCCGAGGTCGACACCGGACAGGCCGATCTCGCTCACCTGGAAGTGGCTGACGCCTGCCCTCGGGACGAAGTCGAACCGGTAGAACCGGTAGGCCGCGGGGTCGGCACAGGTGAACTCCTTCGTCTGGAAGCGGCTTTCGAAGGGCGCTTCCAGCGTGCGTCTGTCGAGCGGGGTCCAGGTGACGCCGTCGGCGGAACCGGAGAACGTCCACTCCTGCGGGTCGCGCTGCGGCACGTCATTGGCACTCGTCAGACGGTAGGACGCGACCACGACGGGGTCGGGGAGCTCGACCTGCCACCGCACCTTCGAACCCGGCCCATCGATGCACCACTTGGTGCTCGAGTCACCGTCGTACGTCTTGTCGACGCCCTCCGAGGAGGAACTGCTGTACGGGCCGCCCGGGGCCGTGACCTTCGGGCTCGCACGGCGAGCGAAGGTGACGACGACATCGCCGAAGTTCCGGTACGAGCCGAAGCCGGTCATGCCGGTGTCGAATTCGCTGTCCGGTTTGCCCGCGAGGGCGTTGTCGTAGTTGTTGACACCGCCCCACAGGCTCTGTTCGTTGAACTGGATACGCTCCTCGTGGGGATCGGCGAAGAGCATGGCACCGAGCCGGCCGTTGCCGATCGGCAGTGCCTGCGACTGCCAGTCCTGCGCGGGTACGGAATAGGTCAGCGCCTCGCGCGACAAAACCGGCCACCGGGCAGCCGCCGCCCCCTCGGCCCCGGCGGCAACGGCCTGCCCCACGGGCGTTCCACCGGCCACTTGAGCAAACAGAGGCGCGAGGGCCAGACCACCGCCGGCCTCGAGAACGCTTCGTCGCTGCGGTTGGGATTCATTGATCACGGCGAGATCTCCCGGCCCATTCATCGGCTCTTTCACGGAGGAAGTGACAGCTACATCGACACCCTTCGAGGGCGCGAACATCGTCACTGGGGAAGAGATCGGATGTCTATAGCTGTGCGCAACTGACTCGCCTGGCACCACACGCCGCACGCGGGCCCCGACCCGGGCGACGGAAACCGGGAGCATGCCTCCGCCCCCTCTAAGCGGTTGGACCCATTCCGGCTTGAATGAAAGTGCGATTCTCCTGGCAGTACTGCTACGACCAAGCCGGCAACCTCACCAGCCAGGGCGTCGAGCAGGGCCGCCCGCGCGGCACCACGTACAGCATCAACGACGCCCAGCAGATCACCGCCAAGAACGGCTCCACCGCCAACTGGTCCTACGACAAGAACGGCAACGAGACCGCCGGCGCATCGACCCCCGAGGGCACCCGCACCGGCGGGACCTGGTCCGACCACAACCAGCTGACATCGATCACCGTCGGGCGGCAAGACCTACGCCGGACAGTACGGCTCCACCGACCAGAGCGAGCGGATCAAGCTCGGCGACACCCTCTTCCACAACGGCCCTCTCGGCCTGTCCGCCAGGACCACCGCGGGCGTGGACATGGGATTCAACCGGGGACCCGGGGGCACCTTGAACTCCATGACGACCGAGGGCAAGTCGTACTACTAACTCACCGACGCCATCAGCTCCGTCATCGCACTCGCCGACGAGACCGGCACCAAGGTGAACACCTACGCCTACAGCCCCCGCGGCGTCGAGCGCGGCCCGACCACCGAGAAGGCCCCGCAGCCCTACCGGTTCGCCGGCGGCTATCAGGACCCCACCGGCCTGTACCACTGCTCCGCCCGCTACTACGACCCCGACATCGGCCGCTGCACCAGCCCCGACCCCTCCGAACAGGAGAAGAACCCCTACCTCTACGCCGAAGGCGACCCCGTCAACCGCTGGTCTTGTGGAGGCGTGGCTGTCGTAGACGGTCGATCCGATATCACCAGGTGGGCAGGGACCGGGCCTGCCCACCTTTTCAGAAAGGACGGGAGCATGAATTCTGAAGGCGGACGGACAACCAACCCCTGGGTCAGCTTTGTCCTTGCCTTTGTCGCCCTCTATGCCGTGATCGCCGTCGTCCTGTTCCTGGGCGGCTCCGACGCCGCACAAGCCCTGGGAACACCGGCGGCCATCCTCATCGGCCCGGCGGTGGGAATCGGAGTCGTCCGTTACCGGAAGACGCGGTGAGGTGAGCCCGGTTGGGCCCTTCGGGTGTGTACGGAGCAGAACCGCACGGGCCGGCGGCCGGGCGGGCATCCTCCGGAGAGAGTCGCGGGCACGCTACGGCTCAGGCGATCGAGGAGGGCTCATGTCAGGACAGTTCGAAGCGACCATCGAGATCGATCGACCGGTCGAGGCGGTCTTCGACTATCTCGCCGACGGACGCAACGATCCGCAGTTCAGCCCCCGCGTGCTCAAGATCGAGCGGGTTCCGGATACCCCGACCGCCGTGGGGACGGTCTTCCGCAGCACGGTCAAGGATGCCGGGATGAAGACAGCCAGGGAGTTCCGCATCACCGAGCTCGAAGCCCCGGTGAGGATCCGGTGGGCCGAGGTGTCGAAGAACAGCGTGACGGCCGACGAAGGCGGCTACGACCTGGAGCCTCTGGCCGGTGACAGGACACAGGTGCGTATTTTCAACGTCCTGGAGGGCCACGGCTTCGGCAAGCTCCTCGTCGGACTGGCTCTAGCCGCCGCCCGCAAGGACGCCGCGAACTTCGGTGCACGGATCAAGGCGGCAGCCGAGGCAGCGATCTATCCGCGCTGACGGGCACTCCTTCACGTGATGTGCGCCAAAGCCCGAACGGCGGATGTCGGAACGGGCCGCGGGCATCAGCCGAAGCGCCCGGAGATGTAGTCCTCGGTGCGTTGGTCGGAGGGGGTGGAGAAGATCCGCTCTGTCTCGTCGTACTCGACGAGCCGGCCGTGCCGTTCGCCGTTGTCGTCGACTTCCGCCGTGAAGAAGGCGGTGCGGTCCGAGACGCGGGCGGCCTGCTGCATGTTGTGCGTGACGACGACGATCGTGAACTCCTGGGCCAGGTGTTCCATGAGATCCTCGATCTTCGCGGTGGCGATGGGGTCCAGGGCCGAGCAGGGCTCGTCCATGAGGATCACCTCGGGTTCGACCGCGATGGTGCGGGCGATGCACAGCCGCTGCTGCTGGCCGCCGGACAGTGCCAGCGCGGAGGTCTTGAGCTTGTCCTTGACCTCGTCCCACAGCGCCGCGTGGGTGAGGGTCTCCTCGACCAGATCGTCGAGGTTGCCCTTGAAGCCACCCACGCGCGGCCCGTACGCGATGTTGTCGTAGATCGACTTGGGGAAGGGGTTCGGTTTCTGGAAGACCATGCCGATGCGGCGGCGCACCTCGATGGGGTCGACGTCCTTCCCGTACAGGTTCTCGTTGTGGTAGCGGATCTTGCCGGTCACCCGGGCCGTGGGGATGAGGTCGTTCATCCGGTTGAAGCAGCGGATCATGGTGGACTTTCCGCAGCCGGAGGGGCCGATCATCGCCGTGATCTGACGGTCGACGATGGTCATGTTGACGTCGCGGACGGCCTCATGGTCGCCGTAGAACACCGACAGGCTGCCCACCTCGAAGACCGGGGTCGCCAGCGGCGGGACATCGCGAAAGGAGACCTGACCGCCGCTCGTGGAGGAGTCGGGGGCGTCGGGGCGGGAAGCCGCGGAGGGCTGCGCGGGCCGACGGATCCGCCGCCGAAGGCGGTGGAGGCGGCGAGGGGGCTGAGGGGTCATGGCGCGTCACCAGCGGTGGGAGTAGTGGTTGCGGAGCCAGATGGCCAGTGAGTTCATGACCAGCAGGATCACCAGGAGGATCACGATCGCCGCGGCCGCGAGGGAGACGAATTCGGCACGGGACTGGCTGATCCAGTTGAAGATCTGGATCGGCAGCACCGTGAAGGCGCTGTCCGGGCCGCTGGGGTTGAAGGTGATGAACGTCAACCCGCCGAGCAGCAGCAGCGGCGCCGCCTCACCGATGGCGCGGGACAGGGCGAGGATCGAACCGGTCGCCATGCCGGGCACGGCGGCGGGCAGTACCTGGCGCCAGATGGTCTGCCACTGGGTGGCACCCAGCGCCAGGGAAGCCTCGCGGATGGACTGCGGTACGGCGCGGATCGCCTCCCGGGCGGCGATGATCACGGTGGGCAGGACCAGCAGCGACAGCGTGAGCGAGGCGGTGAGCACCGTCTGCCCGAATCCGAGTCCGCGGGAGATGATGCCGAGCCCGAGGATGCCGTAGACGATCGACGGTACCGCTGCCAGGTTCTGGATGTTGATCTCGATCGCGCGGTTCCACCAACGTCCGGGGGCGGCGTATTCCTCCAGGTAGATGGCGGTGAGGATGCCGACGGGCAGGCAGTAGAGCGCGGTGAAGGCGATGACCCAGATGGTGCCCGTGATCGCCGACTGGGCGCCGGCCTGTGTCGGGTCGATGATGTCGGGGAAGTTCGTGAGGATCCGCGAGTCCAGGCGGGGCCACGCCTCCACCACGACGTAGACGAGCAGGGAGCCGAGGAAGACGACACCGACGGCGAGTGAGGCCCACAGGCTCAGCTGGAAGAACCGCTCCCGCCATGGAGTGCCGTCGCCCTTGAGCCGGCGCACCTCCGGGACGTCGGCTTCCGGCCCCTCGTCGAGGACGCGCGTGTCCATCACTCGTACACCTCCCGGTACTTGCGCACCAGGCGAATGCTGACGAGATTCATCACCAGCGTCATCGCGAACAGCAGCGAGCCCACCGCGAAGATCGTCTGGTAGCCGATGGAGCCGGTCGGCAGGTCGCCGATGCCGGCCGCGGCGATGAACGCGGTCATCGTCTGCATGCCTTCGAGCGGGTTGAAGGACAGGTTGGGCCGGCCGCCCGCGGCGATGGCGACGATCAGCGTCTCGCCGATCGCGCGCGAGACACCGAGCACGATCGCGGCGATGATGCCGGACAGTGCGGCTGGGAAGACGACCCGGGTGGAGACCTGCATTCGGGACGATCCAAGGGCGAAGGCGCCATCGCGCAGGTCGTTCGGTACGGCGTTCATGGCGTCCTCGGAAAGCGACGCGATCGTCGGGATGATCATGATGCCCATGACGAAGCCCGCCGAGAGCGCGTTGAAGACCTGGGGCCCCTCGCCGGCCGGCCAGATGTCCTGCAACAGCGGGGTGACGGCCTGCAGTGCGAAGAACCCGTACACGACGGTGGGGATACCGGCGAGTACCTCCAGGATCGGCTTGAAGACCAGGCGGACCCGGGGTCTGGCGTACTCGCTCAGGTAGACCGCCGCGCCCAGGCCCAGCGGCACGGCGACCAGCAGCGCGATCAGCGTGACCATCAGAGTGCCGGTGACCAGGGGCAGTACGCCGAAGTGCGGCGGCTTGAACAGCGGCGACCAGGTGGTCCCGGTGATGAAGTCGCCGAAGCTCACCTTGCCGAAGAAGTCGGTGGCGGGCGGGATGAGGGCGATGACGATGCCGACGGTGGTCAGCACCGACACCAGTGAGGCGGCGACGAGCAGCACCTTGATGGCCTTCTCGCCATAGCGCGGCTGGGACCGCTTCAGGAAGCCGGGACTCCCTGAAGCGGCCGCACCCCTGCCGCGCGTGAAGGTCATGCCCCGTGCTGCTCCCGCAGACTGTCCCAGTTCTTGTTCAGCTCGGCCTGCTGCTCTTGGTTCAGCGGTACGAACTGCGCCTTTTCCGCGATCTCCGCACTGTTCTGCACGTAGTACTCGACAAACGCCTCGACCTCCGGCTTGTCCAGCGAGGACGCCTTCGGATAGATGAACAGCGGCCGCGAGAGCGGCTTGTAGCTGCCGTTCTGCACGGTCTTGGTGGTGGGAGCGACGCAGCCGTCTCCGTCGTCGACCTCGACGAGTTTCAGCTCGTCCTGGTTCTCCTCGTAGTACGACAGGCCGAAGTAGCCCATGCCGCCCTTGGAGCCGGACACGCCCTGCACGGTGACGTTGTCGTCCTCGCTCGGCGAGTAGTCCGTACGGGAGGCGCCCTCCTCACCGTTGACGGCCTCGGTGAAGTAGTCGAAGGTGCCCGAATCGGTGCCCGGGCCGAAGAGCTCCAGCTTCTCGTCCGGGAACTTGGAGTCGACCTGGTTCCAGTTGTTCACCTTCGAGCCGGGCTCCCAGATCTTCTTCAACTGGGCGACGGTCAGGCACTCGGCGAAGTCGTTGTCCTTGTTCACCACGATCGACAGCCCGTCGTTGGCGATCTGGAGTTCCTCGTACTGAATGCCGTTCTTCTCGCAGGCCGCCTTCTCGTCGCTCTCGATCGGGCGCGAGGCATCGGAGATGTCGGTCTCGCCCGCACAGAACTTCTCGAATCCGCCGCCCGTACCCGACGTGCCCACAGTCACCCTGACGTCGGGGTTCTCCCCTTGGAACAGTTGGGCCGCGGCCGTGGACAGCGGGGCCACCGTGCTGGAGCCGTCCACCCGGATGGTGCCGGACAGGTCGCCTTCGACAGCACCTTCGCCGGCACTGAGGTCATCGCCGGAACCACCACACGCACTCGCTGTCAGCAGGGCAGCGGCCATCAGTGCCACAGGGGTCACGGATCTGCGCAACGAAGTGTGAATCTCCACGTGACTCCCGATCCTCGCGTCAATCCCCCCTTCGGCCACTATGAACCAGATGGGCAGAGCTCACGACTCGGACATTTCGCCGAGTCGGCCACGGGCGGCAAAGAGGTGTATCCAGGTTCCATGGGGCCTCGACGGCTGCCCGGCAGCCCCCGCCGATCACGAGAGTCGCCTCAGGCTCTGCTGGCGGTTCCACTCGCGCTCATCGTCATCGTCACGGTGGGCGACATCCTTGCTCCCCCCGAAGTGCACCTCGGCCCCTTCCTGGCCGCCGCCCCCGCGATCACCGCGACCTTCGCGGGACCGAGGGTCACGGCGTGCGTCGGCGCCCTGGCGGTGCTGGCCCAGGCTGTCGTCGCGATCGTGCGCACCAGCCTCACCGACCTCAATCACAGTCTCCAGCTCTCCGCCTTGGTCCTGATCTCGGTGTTCGTCACGCTCTTCGCCCTCCGGCGCGAGCGGCACGAGCAGGAACTGACCCAGCTGCGCTCGGTGGCCGAGGCCGCGCAGCAGGTCGTGCTGCGACCGCTGCCGCGCCGGATCGGCCCCCTGCGCATCGCCTCGGCCTACCTGGCCGCCGAAGCCGAGGCACAGATCGGCGGCGACCTCTTCGCCGCGGCGCGCACCTCACAGGGGACCCGGTTCATCGTCGGAGACGTCCGCGGCAAGGGAATGGAGGCGATCGGGGACGCCGCCCTCCTCCTCGGCGCCTTCCGCGCCGCCGCCCACCGGCAGGCCGGCCTTCCCGCCCTGGTCGCCCATCTGGAGGGAACCGTCTCCTCGGACCTGGACGACCCGGAAGCGGCCGAGTTCGGCACCACGGCCCTCAGCGAAGGGTTCATCACCGCCGCAGTCCTCGACATCCCCGACGACTCTCCGGTCGTCCACCTGATCAACTGCGGCCACCCGCCGCCCCTGCTGCTGCACCAGGGCCGCATCACCGCGCTCGAGGTGGCCAGGCCGCTGCCGCCACTGGGACTCACCGAGTTCGCCGACTCGTCCTTCACCGCACAGACCTTTCCCTTCGAACCCGGCGACACCCTCCTGCTGTACACGGACGGCGTCAGCGAGGCCCGCGACAAGGCCGGGACCTTCTATCCACTGGCCGAGCGCATGCGCGCTGCCCCCTGTGGTGAGCCTCAACGTCTTCTGCACCATCTCCGCGAAGACCTCCTCGCCCACACACCGATGAGGCACCTGGGTGACGACGCCGCCATGGTGGCGATCGAACGCGAAGCGAGGTGTCGGCGGGGCGACGGTCCATGACCCGTGCGGAATGCCGACCGTGGCTGGGCGCCTTACCAGACCGCCCCGCGCGCGGGTCCGGAAGAGCGAAACGACCCCGGGCACGCCGGTCGCGGGGCCACGCTGCTCCCAGCGACGAGAGCCGGGGGGAACGTGCAGGCGATTCTGGCGGGGGCGGTACTTCTGGTGTGCCTGAGCACACCGCTGATGGGAGGGGTGCAGCAGCCACGGCTCAGGTCGAAGCGGCTGACACCCGAATACTCGGCGGGGGCGCCGCTTGCGGTGGGGCTCGGTTCCTGGGTGATGTGGGTGCTGATGTTCCCGGTGCTCCGCGTCGGCTTGACCGATACCCGGAACACCTGGATATGCGTCGCGTTGCTCGTGCTGTGCGTACTGGTCGCCCGGCCGATGGTCCGGATGGTGGCGCCCGCGCGGCTCAAAGGGAGCCGAATACTGGTCGCGGCACGCGCGGTGGGCCTCTGCTGTGTGGTGGCGGGCGTCATGGCACCGCTGGAAACGGGGGTCGACAAGCAGCCCATGGCCGGGATGACCGTGGTCTACGCGACGAACGCCGCCGTACTGGGTCTGATGCGGATCGTGGACCACGGCTACTTTCCGCTGGTCCTGCTGCGGACGGCGCTGTGGAAGGCGCTCCTGGCCGTCGTGACCGGGTACTGGATCCACCACACCGGCGGCACGCTCCTCCCCGACCCGGACGACGCCACCCCCGGGACGCTGCTGCTCGCCGTCCTGTGGTGGTCGCTGGTGGGGCTGTCCGCCGGCTGCGCGGTGGCCGCCGTCGTCCGCCTGGTGCGCTGGCTGAGGACCGGGCCTCCTGCCCGCCCCGCGCCCCCCGGAGTGACGTCCTGGCCACCGGCCGTCGGCGACGTGTGGACAGCCGAGCTCACCCACGACGACAACACCTACAAGGAGCGTCCGGTGGTCGTGCTGGAACGCACCCCCGGCTTCGTCCGCGTGCTCGGCATCACCAGCGTCGACAAGTCCGACCGGCCGCGCGGCCACCTGAAGCTCCGCCTGTCCGAGTGGCAGGGCGTACTGCACAAGGGCGGCTGGCTGAACCTGGAGATCGCGCACATCCCGTACTGCGACTTCCTCTGGCGGCGCGGGGAGTGCCCGGACCGGGTGTGGGACGTGCTGTGCGGGAAGGCCGACGTAAGGGAGCGGTCCGCGAAGGCAGGTCCGGCCCCGGGGTTCACCTCGCGCCACCGGCTGCGGTCAGCGATGAACGCGCACGTCGGCCGAGACTCGCGCACGGTCCGCGCCGGCACCGACAGCCGGGTGCGCAGGGTGTGGACTCGGGAGAAGGTCTGAACCGCTGCCCGGTGCGGTAGTCGGCAGCAGGGTCCTGCTCATGGGGGCTGCTTCTCTCCCCCGCCTCCTGTGCGGAACCGGGCCCGGTGCTGTCGCGGGGTGATCCCGCGTTCTCGTTTGAACGCGGTGCTGAGGGCGGAGGCGCTCGCGTAGCCGACCTGTCGGGCCACGGCCTCGATCGTCACGTCCGGTTCCCGGAGCAGGTCGGCTGCCAAGTCCAGCCGCCAGTCGGCGAGGTAGGCGATCGGCGCTTGGCCGACGAGTTCTGTGAAGCGGCGGGCGAGAGTCGCGCGAGAGACCCCGACTCGCGACGCGAGAGCGCTCACCGTCCAGGGCGACGCGGGATCGCTGTGCAAGTGGCGCAGCGCCCGGCCCACGACAGGGTCGGACAGGGCGCGATACCAGGCCGGGGCTCCCGTCTCGGCCTGCGCGAACCACGCTCGGAGCGAGGTGACAAGGAGCAGGTCCAGCAGCCTGTCCAGGACGACCTGCTGGCCAGGTTCCTCCCGGACGACTTCCTCGGCGAGCAACCCGACCGGATCGATGGGGCTCTGAGGGTCATGAGGCAGCACCAGCACCGGCGGCAGAGCGCGCAGGAGTCTGTTGCTGACTTCGCCGGTCATCCGGTACTTGCCGATCACCATCACGGTCGCATCGCGGGGGACGTCGTTTCCCCAGGTGCGAGGGCCCAGATCAACGACCTCGCGCAGGTGTTGACCCGACGGTGTCGTGCGATGGGGGCCCGGTCGGACGACCGTCCGGACGGGCGTGGAGGGAGTGTCGGCGAAGGTGTAGGGGGCCGGCCCGCGCATCAGCGCGACGCTGCCGGGGCTGAGGCACCTGGCCGCGCCGGCCTCGGGCATGACCCAGGCCGCGCCGTGAGCGAGGGCCACGACACTCAGCGGGGCCGCGTCCTCCACCCGGACCGACCAGGGCGGGCTCAGGACGGAACGCAGGATGAAGGCGCCCTGGGCTCTGGGGCCGGCCAAGAGGCCGGACAGTGCGTCCATGGACCCCAGGTTAGACGCTCAAGCACGAAATCGAGCTTTCCAGCTATTCAGCGTCTGCCTGCCGACGGCGTGTACTGGCGGCATGAGGACAACGAACAGCACCAAGAAGACGCTGGTTCTGGCCGGGACGGGCAAGACCGGGCGGCGTGTGGTCGAGCGCCTGGCCGCGCGGGATCTGCCGGTTCGGGTCGGCTCCCGCAAGGGGGCGCCACCCTTCGACTGGCAGGAGAGGGCCACCTGGGCGCCCGCGCTGCAGGGGGTGGAGTCGGTGTACGTGGCCTATCACCCGGATGCCGCGTTTCCCGGGGCCGCGGAGGCGGTGGGGGCGTTCGCCGGCGAAGCGGTGCGCTGCGGTGTTACGCGGCTGGTGCTGCTGGCCGACCGTGGTGCGAGCGAGGCGGAGCGCTGCGAGCAGGCAGTGCGCGCGTCGGGCGCCGAGTGGACCGTCGTGCGCACCGGGTTCATCTCTCAGAACTTCAGCGAGGACGTCCTCACCGGCGCGGTGCGGGCAGGCGTGGTCGCACTGCCGGCGGGCGAGGTGGCGGAGCCGTTCACCGACGCCGAGGACATCGCTGACGTCGCGGCCGCGGCTCTCTCCGAAGACCGCCACGTCCATGAGACATACGACGTGACCGGTCCACGGCTCATGACCTTCGCCGAAGCCGTCGCGGAGATCGGCAACGCCATCGGGCGCACGGTCCGCTACCAGGCGATCAGCCGGGAACGATTCTCCGCCGCTCTCCAGGAGAAGGGGACACCGGCGCGGCTCGCGGAGCCGCTGGCCGATCTCATGGGCGAGGTCTTCGACGGTCGCAGGTCCCGACTCGGTGATGGCGTCCACCGCGCTGTCGGCCGACCGCCCCGGGACTTCGCCGACTACGTCCGCGATACGGCCGCCACCGGCGTCTGGGCCCCCGCTCGATAGGGAGGGCGGTCGGGGGCGGTCACCAGAAGATCGCGATCGCCTCCAGCGTCACCTCGCGGGTGTCCTCGCGCCAGCCGGTCATCTTCCCGAGGCAACGGGCCGTGAAAGTGCCGGCCGGGATCGAGCGGCGCGCGTTCCCGGGGGCCACGACACGCATGTACACCGGGGGCCGCTCGGCGCCGTACTCGGCCCGCAGGACGAATCCCTCCGCGACGTCGGGCACGCCGGTGAACACCCCTTTGACCGAGACGAATTCGCCGATGCGGCTCAGGGTCACGGCACGGCCGTCGGCCAGGTTGTCGGCGAGGTTCCGGTTGGGGACGACGGTCAGTGTGGTCAGGTCGGCGTGGACGATGGCGTCGGCCCGGTCGAAGGCCTCCATGACCACGCCGATCACGTTGATCGGTTTGTCCTTGCGCACGAACTTGCGGAAGGTCTCCTGGCTGACGTCCCGCTTCAGCCTGAAGCGGAACAGCCACGTCAGCACACGGCTCCAGAAGCCGACACTCGTGTCGACCTTCGTCCGCAGCTCGACGGCCTCTTCCAGTGCGGACCGGTAGTTGCCGAGCTCGTAGAGGTCCATCACCGCCTGCTCGTCAAGGTACAGACATATGCTGTACGCCGACTGCCAGCGCCGCAGGTGCCTGCGCCGCTCCCGGGCATGGCGCACCAGGACCACCGCGAGCACCACCGCGCCGGCGGCCGTCACCAGCCAGACCGTCATCCACTGCCACCAAAGGCTCCACCACAGTGCGTCAGTGACAGCCACGGATCTCCTTGAATGCCTCGGAAAGGGACGAGCCGGCGGCCTCCACCATCCGTCCGCCCGTCCCCGCCGCCGCGCGCCGCAGTTCGTCTGCGTCGGCCTCGCCGAGATGGACGGGGTAGGTGTGAACGGCGGCGCGCACGGCGGCGGGCAGCGCCTTGTGACGGCGTACGAACTCCGCATGGGGCAGGCCCGCGTTGTTCTCGCCGTCCGTCATCAGGACGAGTGAGACGGAGCGGTCGGGGTCGGCGGCCAGTTCGCGGGCGGCGGTGCGGTATCCGCGGTCGAGGGCGGACCATACGGCGGTGGCATCGCCGTAGCCGCCCCTGGCGACGGTGTCGGCGAGGGCCGTGAGGTCTTTCGGGCCGGTGACGGTGACGGTCTTCTCCTCCAGTACCCGGCCGCCGAACCGGACGATGGTCAGCCGCTCGCCCCGGTAGAAGCGGGTGAACTTGCCGGAGGCGGAGGGGTCTGCGCCGCTGAGTCCGGCGAAGGCCTCGCGCAGGGCGGCCATTCGGGCACCGCGCATCGAGCCGGAGAAGTCGAGCAGGAAGACCACCTGGGTCGTGGCACGGCGGTCGGGGTCGCCGTAGTCCGCCAACAGGGCTTCTATGACGGCGGGTTGGTCGGGGTAGAAGAGCGCGTTGCCGACCGGTTCGCGCAGCCGTGCGTCCCGGGTGACCGTGGTGTTCACGGGGCGGCGCAGAGTGTGCCGCATGATCTGCCGCTGCACCGGGTCGCGCCGCAGCCACTGCGTGACCTTGTCGTAGGCGGTGCGGTGGGCCGGGTTGAGCAGGAGCAGCGGGAAGTCCGCCAGGACCATGCCGTCTTCGGGGCGGACGACCTCCAGTCGGTCGTCGACGTGGTCGGTGGCGTTGAGGGCGAGCAGATCGGACTCGTACGTGATGAGAGCGTTGGTCTCGCCCTGGTGGCCGGCGTAGGAGTCGACGAGGGCGGGGCCGGTGTCGGCGGTGAGGGTCTGGCCGGAGCGGAAGCCGCGCAGCCGGTCGCAGGAGACGTCCTCGGGGCGCAGCGCGGCTCCGGTTCCTGCCGCGGCGGTGGCTACGCCGATGAGGGCGGCGAGCCCGCTGCCGGCGTGCCGGGGGTCGGCCATGCCGAAGCGGACGGTGCCGGTGGCGGCTGCGTCCGCGATGTCCGCCCAGGTGAGCCGGCCGCCTGGCACCTGGGCGCGAAGCTTCCGTGCCACGTCCGGCTTCAGGCCGATGACGACGGGGGACGTCATGGTGGGGGTGCGCTGCACCCCCCGGATCGCGCTCTTGTCCGTGAGGCGCAGATAGCGGTCGGAGGACAGCCACGCGAGGTCGTACCTGTCGCGGTCCGGGGTCTTCGTCTCGGCGTCGGCCCGGTGGTCCAGGCGCAGGTCGATGCCGGTCTCGTCCTTCAGATCTCTCAGCAGCGGGGCCAGTACGGCGAGATCGGGACTGGCGAGCACGCGCAGCCGGACCGTTTCGTCGCCGTCGCCGCCCGAGCAAGCGGTGAGCAAAGCGGCTACGAGCGCCAGGCAGAGCGCGGGCAGGCCCGCACCACGTCTCACTTGCCGCCCTTCCGGTCCGGGCAGTCGCCGACGATCTCGATCATCTTCTCCAGCAGGGGCAGGCTGGGCAGGACCGCCCGGGTGTCGTCGGAGGAGGTGGTGGGCACCGGGATCTGCCGCTCGGTGAGGAATCGGGTGAGGTCGTCGCTGGTCGAACCGCCGGCGGAGTTACGGGTCCGAAAGCCCAACTCCGTGGCGCGTTGCTGGAGTTCGCTGTTCTCGCTGACCAGTTCACCGAGCCGGGCGCCGTCGCCGGTCAGCGCGACGAGCTGGGGTTCGGTGACGAAGCGTGTGGACGGGTAGAGCAGGACGCGCTCGTCATCGGTCGCGCCCTTTTCGGCCGCGTACCCGATCTGATGGGCGAGGAACTGGTGCTCGTAGATCACCGAGACAGGGGCGATGCTCTGCCCGTCGGGGGACAGATACGTTTCGGCCCGTTCGGAGGACGGCAAGCCCTGCTCGACGAGGAGCGGCTTGATCCTCCGGGCCAATTGCTCGGCCTCGGCCTCGCTGTCCGGTGCGTCGTTCCCGTGCTCGACGAAGGCCACGAGCCCGAGGTAGGTGCCGGCGGAGTTGGACTCGCAGATGTCCGAGGTCTGGGCAAGGATCTTGTTGCCGTTGCGGACGTGGTCGTCGCGGTCGATCTCGTCCCAGCGGTAGCCGTCCTCGGGATCGCGCTGGACGCCCTTCCTCTTGCCGCGCGCGAGATCGAGGAACCGCCGCATGTCGAGGGTGTAGTACAGCGTCCGGCCGCCCGGTCCCGGCAGGCGTTTCGCGACGCCTTCCGCCGTGAGCACCTCGGCGTAGTCCCGGTAGGTGGCCAGCACGATGGGGCTGACGAACGGACGGTACAGGAGCACCGGGCGGTTGGCCCGGGCGCGCTCCCGGCTGATCAGGTCGGAGGCCGGCTGGCCGGAGGGGAAGACGACGTCGTATCCCTCGTAGTCCTGCTTGGCGATCTCACGCGAGCCCATATTGGTGATGTGCACGCGGAAGCCGTGCTTCATCAGCAGCCGCTCGACCACGGGGTCCTGGAAGAAATCCCTCTTCGAGGCCATCTTGGCCTCTATGGTGACCACCTGCCGCAGCGGCAACAGCAGGTTCCCGGAGGCCACGAGCAGGACCAGCCCGACGACCGGGACGGGCAGCGCCGACGCCAGCAATCCGCGCAGGCGTCGGCGCGGGGGTCTGGTGACGGTTAACCGCGGCTCTTCGGTAGCGGGTCTGTTCGCGGGCACCTGCGTCTCCCCCCGTGACACCTGCGTTCGCCCCCGTGGGCCCGGGCCAGGATCGTCGGTGATGCCGGTGTACCCCGAACGTCCTTTCCCGGAACGTCGGTTGAACGTAGGAAAAGGCACTCGTTCCGCGCGGATCGCGTTCCGTGAGCCAGTCGGCCGCCGGTTCACTCGCGGCAGGCCATGTCGAGGACCGTGGCGACCCGGTTGAGTACGTCGAGGGGTGGGGTGTAGGGGACGCGCAGGTGGTGGGTGAGAGTCGCATCGGCCGCGAAGCGCGGGCCGGGTGCGAGTTCGACTCCGCCCTTGCCGACTCGCTCGACGATCGTGTCTGCGGGAGTGGCGGTGAGGTGCAGCCACAGTGCGAGTCCGCCGGGTGGAACGGTGAAGTGCCAACGGTTGTCGTCGGCGAGCAGCTTGCTGAGGCGGTCGCGCTGTCTCCGGAGTTCGCCGCGCCGTCGATGGAGCACTGTTTCCAGGTCGCCCAGGAGTTCGGCGGCGATGAGCTGTTGCATGGGGGGCGCGGACAGTGGGCCGGCGAGGGGGTGGCTCCGCAGGCTGCTGATGAGTGGGGTCGTCGCTCGGATCCAGCCGATGCGCAGGCCGGCCCATATCGCCTTACTGGTCGAACCGATCAGCACGGCGCCGCGGATCCGAGGCACGGGCTCCGGCCGGTCGCGCAGGTCGAGGTCGCGCATGGTCTCGTCCGCGACGATGGTCACCCGGCTTTGGGCGGCCAGGTCGGCGACGGCTCGCCGGATGTGCTGAGGCATGAGCGCGCCGGTGGGGTTGTGGAAGTCGGGCACCAGGTAGGCGAGATGGCCTCGGGCGGCGGTGAAGGCGGCCTCGAGCTGGTCGAGGTCCCAGCCGTCGGTGGTGACCCTCGAGCCGACCAGCCTCGTTCCGGGACCGCGCAGTATCCGCAGCGCGTCGAAGAACGTGGGGATCTCGACGGCGGCCACGCGGGGTTTGAGGTGTGCGGTGAGCAGGGTCAGCGCGGCGCGTGCCCCGCTGGTGACGAGGATCTGCTCGGGCCGGGTGGCCAGACCCTCACGGCTGTACCGTGCGGCGATCAAGGCACGCAGCTCGGGAAGACCGGGTCCGGGTTCGCCGTGCTCGGCCAGCAACGGGGCTGCTCGTTCCACGGCTCGCCGGGTCGCTGCCAGGTAGGCCTCCTGCGGTGCGGCGGGCACCGCCCGGCGCAGGTCGGTGACGGAGCCGGTTTCCCCGGTCGCCGAGACGGGGGCGATGCGTTCCGCGGCGGCCGGGGGCAGCCGCACCGTGCTGGCGCTGCCGTGCCGGGTGCGGACCCATCCACTGTCACGCAATCGGTCCAGCGCGGCCGTCACCGTGCCGCGGCTCACCCCGAGAGCAGTGGCGAGGCGGCGTTCGGCGGGCAGCTCGCTGCCCGTGCGTACGCGGCCGTCGAGGACCGCTTCCCGGACTGCTTGGGCCAGCGCCGCGCTCAGTGGCGCATCGGGCGTTCGCCAGGGCCCCAAGGCCCGCACCAGCTGCTCGTCCCCCATCCGCACTGGTCCAGTTTCCCACGATTGGACCATGCCCTCCGGCCCGCCGCCTGCCTACCGTCGTCGTCAGCCGAGACGAACGGAGACAACGTGTACCTGCGACTCGCCGCAGACCGAAATGAGCTGCCGAGGCTGCTGGAGGCCGTCCAGCGGCACGCCGCCGCCCTTCTCTCAGACCTGGAAGAGCGGGACGTCGTCCCTTCGGTGCCGGTCCCGCCACCCACACCGCTGCCCGCGCGGGGTGTGGGTCTGGAGGCGACGCTCGACGAGTTCGCCGCCCGCTGGGAACCGGCACTGTCGGCGAGTGCGGGGCCGCGCTACCTCGGGTTCGTCACGGGAGGCGCGACCCCGGCGGCCTTGGCCGGCGACTGGATGACCGCGACCTGGGACCAGAACGCCTTCTCCTCACTGGACGGAGCGGGACAGCACCTGGAGCGTGAGTCGATCGCCTGGCTGCGCGGCCTGTTCGGGCTGTCCGACCACCATCACGGAACGTTCGTCAGCGGTGCCACCATGTCCAACACCATCGGCCTTGCCACAGCACGGGAATGGCTCGGCGAGCGCAGAGGCGTGTCACCTGCCGAGGACGGCGTGGGCGGCCTCGGCGCGGTACGGGTGCTGTCGGGAGCCGCGCATTCGAGCGTGTCCAAGGGGCTGTCGATTCTCGGCCTGGGGCGCACGGCCCTGATCCCGGTGGACACTCTCCCCCACCGGGAAGCCGTCGATCCGGCCGCTCTTGAGCGTGCGCTGCGGGAGCACGAGGCCGATGGGCCATGCGTGGTCGTCGCCAATGCCGGCACCGTCAACACCGCTGACTTCGATGATCTGCGCGCCATCGGCGCGTTGCGTGAGCGCTACGGATTCTGGCTGCACGTGGACGCCGCATTCGGCGCCTTCGCGGCCCTGTGCCCGGGATACTCGCATCTGGTCGACGGCCTCGATCTGGCCGACTCGATCTGCGTCGACCTGCATAAGTGGCTGAATGTGCCGTACGACAGCGCGGTGCAGTTCACCCGCCGACGTGATCTGCAGACAGCGGTCTTCCAGAATTCGGCCGCCTACCTCGGCCCTCTCGGCGACACCCCTGACACGGTCCACCTCACTCCGGAGAACTCCCACCGTCTGCGGGCCATCGCGGCCTGGTTCACCCTGCGCGCGTACGGGCGCGACGGCCACCGCGAGATCGTCGAACGCTGCATCGCCTGTGCGCACATTCTGGGCGACGCCATCGACAGCACGCCAGAGCTTCGACTCCTGGCACCGGTCCGCCTGAACGTCGTCTGCTTCACCCTTGCGGAAGACCCCACCGCCGAACGCCTGTCCGCACTCACCGGTCAACTCGCCGACGAGGTCTTCCTCACCCCAACCGTTCTGGACGGTGTGCCCGCGCTACGGGCCGCGTTCAGCAACTGGCGCACCACCGAGAACGACACCCGACGGGTCGTCACCGCGCTGCAAGGCGCGCTTCACAAATTGTGAGGTCGCCTAGTGCTCCGCCGCGAGGTCGGCGCGGATGCCGATGCGGTCCTGGACCCAGTCGTGGAACTCTCCGATGTGGTGCTCGCTGGGCACCAGGACGCCGCCCTTGGCGTACAGGCGGGAACTCATCGCCGGCTGGCAGCGCTCACAGGCGTCGAAGTCCTGCCGGTTGACGCGGTCGAACAGCTCCACCGACCGGCTGACGTCCCGGCCGCTCTCCACCACGCCCTTCAAATACAGCCAGTCGCACTCCACGATCGTGCGGTCCACCGCCACCGGGAACATCCGGTGGAAGATCACATGGTCCGGGACGAGGTTGATGAACACCTGCGGGCGCACCGTGATCGCGTAGTACCGGCGGTCCTGTTCCTCGGTGACACCCGGAATGCGGTCCAGGCCCGCCGAGCCGTCGACGGTGAAGCCCTGGACCTCCGAGCCGAACTCGGCGCCGTGTCCCACGTAGTACTGCGCCGCGTAGCCGTCGGCGAACTCCGGCAGGACCTCGGTCAGCTCGGGGTGGATGGTCGCGCAGTGGTAGCACTCCATGAAGTTCTCGATGATCAGCTTCCAGTTGGCCTTGACGTCGTAGACGATCCGCCTGCCGATCTCCAGGGTCTCGACGTCGTACCGTTCGACGGACTCCACGTCGCCCAGGCGCGCGACCACGTCCGCGATCACCGACTCCTCGAACGACGGGGGGTTCTCGGCCAGGCACACCCACACATAGCCGAGCCACTCGCGTACCGCCACGCTCGCCAGTCCGTACTCGGTCCGGCCGATGTCCGGCATCTTGGTGAGGTTGGGGGCCGCGACGAGTTTGCCGTTGAGGTCGTACGTCCAGGCGTGGTACGGGCACTGGAAAGCCCGCTTCACCTCGCCGGACTCCTGCGTGCACAGCTTCGCGCCCCGGTGCCGGCACACGTTGAAGAAGGCCTTGACCGAGCCGTCCCGCGAGCGGGTCAGCAGCACGCTCTCCCGTCCGACGTCCACCGTCCGGAACGCACCCGGCTTCGCCAGTTCCGACGAGCGTGCCGCGCAGAACCACATCGACTCGAAGATGTGCTCCTGCTCCAGGCGGAAGATCTCCGGGGCCGTGTAGTGGTCTCCGGGGAGGGTCGCGATCAGGCTCTCCGGCAGGCCGGTCGTAGTCATGGTTCACCTCGAAGTGAAGCGCCCCTGGCGGGCGGACGGTTGCCTCATGCGCAACGAGATTCTTGCTACGCAACTCACAGTGCAGTCCGCCCGAACCGCTGTCAAGACCTTGACCACAGGCCGTCACAGCCAGGACCATGTTGCGTATCAGTCCGACTGTTGCGTATTGCGCACCCCCTCAGGGAGGGCTCAATGTCCCTTGGACCCACGACCGGCCGCGAGTTCGTCCTCACCCTGTCGTGCCCCGACCGCTCGGGTCTCGTCCACGCGGTCACCGGCTTCCTGGTCCGGCACTCCGGGAACATCCAGGAGAGCCAGCAGTTCGACGACCGGCTGCAGGACCTCTTCTTCATGCGGGTCCACTTCGACGTCTCGGACCCGGGCACCTCACTGGAGGACCTGAAGTCCGGCTTCGCCCCGGTGGCGGAGGCGTACCGGATCTCCTGGCAGCTGTACGACGCGTCGACCCCGACGCGCACCCTGATCATGGTGTCGAAGTTCGGGCACTGCCTGAACGACCTGCTCTTCCGCCGGCGCACCGGCGCGCTGAACATCGAGGTGCCGGCGATCGTCTCCAACCACCGGGACTTCGAGCCGCTCGCCGAGAGCTACGGGATCCCGTTCCACCACGTGCCCGTGACCCGGGAGACGAAGCTCGAGGCGGAGGCCCGGCTGCTGGAGCTCGTCGACGAGCTGGACATCGACCTCGTGGTCCTCGCCCGCTACATGCAGATCCTGTCGAACGACCTGTGCAAGCAGCTCGAAGGCCGGGCGATCAACATCCACCACTCGTTCCTGCCGAGCTTCAAGGGCGCCCGCCCCTATCTCCAGGCGCACGAGCGCGGCGTCAAACTCGTCGGGGCGACGGCCCACTACGTCACCCCGGACCTCGACGAGGGGCCCATCATCGAGCAGGACGTCATCCGTGTGAACCACTCCCAGGGTCCCGACAGCATGGTCGCCCTGGGACGCGACGTGGAGGCGCAGGTCCTGGCGCGGGCGGTGGAATGGCACAGCCAGAGCCGTGTCATGGTCAACGGCAACCGTACGGTCGTCTTCCGCTGACGAAAATGACCTCCGCCCCCTCACGCCTGTTGACCAATTCGCCTAGAGTCTCGCCATGAGCAACTTCGGCGCCGAGCCCGCAAGCGCTCCCTCTGGCGGAGTGCAGTCCGTCGACCGTGCCGTCGCCGTGCTGGAGATCCTCGCCCAGCACGGCGAGGCGGGCGTGAGTGAAGTGGCCGCGGCGATCGACGTCCACAAGTCCACCGCCTTCCGTCTGCTCGGCGCGCTGGAGGCGCACGGGATGGTCGAGCAGGAGAGCGAACGCGGCAAGTACCGTCTCGGCTTCGGAGTCGTGCGCCTGGCAGGCGCCGTGACGGGCCGCATCGCCGTCACCCGCTACGGGCGGGGAATCTGCGAGCGTCTCGTCGACGACGTGGGCGAGACGCTGAACATCGCCGTGCTCGAGTCCCACCACGCGATCAATCTCTACCAGGTGCGCAGTACGTCGGCCATCGCCGCACAGAACTGGGTGGGACGGCAGACCCCGCTGCACTGCACCTCGAGCGGCAAGATCCTCCTGGCCCACCTCGACCGCGGGGACCGCGACGAGCTCCTCGCCGAGGCGGGCCTGCCCCGTATGACACCGCGCACGGTGACCTCCAGGAAGAAACTGGAGGCGGACCTGTCCGAAGCCCGTGAGCAGGGCTTTGCCGTCACGCGGGAGGAATACGAGGAGGGCCTCAACGCCCTGTCCGCGCCGGTGCGTTCGCAGGACGGCGAGGTCGTCGCCGCCCTCAGCGCGTCGGGACCGGCCTTCCGGCTGACCGAGGAGCGGATACGCGAGCTCGCACCGGTGATCGTCGCCGGAGCGGACGAGCTCAGCGGCCGTCTCGGCTACACGGGCTGAGGGTGCCGGCGTCAGCCCGTCCACTCCACAGCCGAAGACGCACGGCCGCCAGCCGGATCGCGCCCCCGGAGGTGCGGGTCGCGGCGCTTGGCGATGGAGCCCCGCTTCTTCTTGGACACCACCGAGCCCATGCCGAGGTCCTGCGGTGTCACGGTGCCGTCGGTGTCCTGGCGTAGCCCTCGGCGTACCGAGCCCTGTGCCTCCATCACGGCGGGGGGCGCGAAGTTCTCGGAGGCGATCATCTCCAGGGTGGACTGTTCATACGGCGTTCGCGTTCCTCTCGGCGGCCTCGACGACATTCGCGAGCAGCATGGCCCGGGTCATGGGACCCACTCCCCCGGGCATCGGCGCGAGCCACCCGGCGACCTCGGCGGCACCCGGGTGGATGTCACCCACCAGCCCCTGGTCGGTGCGGGTGATGCCGACGTCCAGGACGGCCGCGCCGGGGCGCAGCATGTCCTTGGTGATCAGTCCGGGCGAGCCGGCGGCCGCGACGACGATGTCCGCCTCGCGTACGTGCCAGGCAAGGCCCTTGGTTCCGGTGTGGCAAAGGGTGACCGTGGCGTTCTCCGACCTGCGGGTGAGGAGGAGTCCGATGGGCCGTCCGACGGTGAGGCCCCGGCCGATCACGCACACTCGCGCTCCGGCGAGCGGCACGTCATGGCGGCGGAGCAGTTCGACGATCCCGCGCGGGGTGCACGGCAGCGGAGCCTCGACGCCGAGGACGAGCCGCCCGAGGTTCACGGGGTGCAGTCCGTCGGCGTCCTTGGCCGGGTCCATGCGTTCCAGTACGGCGTTGGCGTCGAGGTGACGCGGGAGCGGCAGCTGGACGATGTAGCCGGTGCAGGCGGGGTCGGCGTTGAGCTCGTCGATCGTCTCCTCGACCTGCTGCTGCGAGGCGTCGGCGGGCAACTCCCGACGAAGGGAGGCGATCCCTACCTGGGCGCAGTCCCGGTGCTTGCCGCCGACGTAGGCGCGACTGCCCGGATCGTCGCCGACGAGGACGGTACCCAGCCCGGGTGCCCGGCCGGTGGTGGCAGTCAACTTGGCCACGCGCTCGGCGAGTTCCTGCCGGATTTCGGCGGCGGTGGCCTTGCCGTCAAGGAGTTGTGCGGTCACTTGGGGAGTTCCTTCCAACCATGTCGGCGCTGAACGTGTCCCGAAGGGGCGCGGGGAACTGCGCGACCAGCCACAACGCAGCCGCAGACGAGATCTCAGCCACGAAGACGGGACATCGCCGGGTCGAACAGAGGCTCCTCAGCGACCACGGCCTCGACAGACTGGTCGAAGTACCCGATGTGCAGAACGGTCCCAGGAGTGGCCAGCTCCACCGGCAGCCACGCATACGCGATGCCCTTGCCGATCGTGTATCCGTACGCGGCACTGGTGACGTAACCCACCGCACAGTCCCCGTCGTACACCGGCTCCTTGCCCATGACGACGGCCCGGGGATCGTCGATCGTGAGGCAGGTCAGCCGGCGCCGCACCTCCGCCTTGCGCCGCTCCAACGCCGCCTTGCCGATGAAGTCCTCCTTGTCGAGCTTCACCGCGAAGCCCACCCCGGCCTCGTACGGGTTGTGTTCATAGGTCATGTCCGTGCCGAAGGACCGGTAGCCCTTCTCCAGGCGGAGGCTGTTGAACGCACCCCGCCCCGCCACGATGCCGCCCAGCGGCTTCGCCGCCCGCCACAGCGTGTCCCACAGCTTCTGGCCGAGGTCCGCGGTGGTGTACAGCTCCCAGCCGAGCTCACCGACGTACGACAGCCGCATCGCCGTCACCGGCACGGAGCCGATGTGCGCGCGCTTGGCGCGGAAGTACTTCAGGCCCGTCGCCGAGAAGTCGGCGTCGGTGAGCGGCTGGAGGACGTCGCGGGCGCGCGGTCCCCACAGACCGACGCAGCACGTGCCGGGGGTGATGTCGCGGACCTGGACCGTGCCGTCGGCGGGGAGGTGCCGGGTGAACCAGTCGAGGTCCAGGTTGCCGTTGGCGCCGACCTGGAAGAGGTCGGGGGCCAGCCGGGCGACGGTGACGTCGCTGCGGATGCCGCCGTCGTGGTCCAGGAGCAGCGTGTACGTCACCGAGCCGACGGACTTGGCGACCTTGCCGGTGCACAGCCGCTCCAGGAACTCGCCCGCACCGCGACCGCTGACCTCCAGTCGCTTGAGGGCCGTCATGTCGTACATCGCGACGGTCTCGCGGGTGGTCTGGGCCTCGGCGCCGACGATGGGCGACCAGTACCGCGCGGCCCAGTCGTTCGGGGTGACGATGGAACGGCCTTCGACCAGACCCGCGTTGGCCTCGTACCACTGGGGCCGCTCCCAGCCGTTCGCTTCCAGGAAGAAGGCGCCCAGCTCCCGCTGGCGGGTGTGGAAGGGGCTGGTGCGGATCGGGCGTGGGTCTCCCGACGGCTGGAGGGGGTGGAGGATGTCGTAGACCTCGACGAAGTTCTGGCAGTCGCGGGCCAGTACGTACTCCGGGGAGAGCTGGTGCGGTTCGAAGCGGTTGACGTCGCACTCGTGCAGGTCGAAGGAGGAGCAGTGGCCGTCGACCAGCCACTCGGCCATGGCCCGTCCGACGCCCGCCGAGTGGGTGACCCAGACGGCCTCGGCGACCCAGAAGCCCTTGACGTCCGGGGATTCGCCGAGCAGGGGCAGACCGTCGGTGGTGAAGGAGAACAGGCCGTTGATGCCCTCCTCGACCTTGGCGTCCTTCGTCGCGGGGAGCAGTGACTGGGTCTCGCTCCAGGCCTCCTCGAAGTCCTCTTCGGTGAACTTCAGGACGGAGGGCATCTCAGCGGCCTCGTCCACGGAGAGGATGTCGTCGGCGGAGATCGGCATGGGGCGGTGGCCGTAGTAGCCGATGCCCAAGGCGTCGAAGCGGTCGCGGTAGTAGAGGTCGGCGTCCTGGTGGCGCAGGATCGGGCGGACCGCCTCCTGCGTCTGGCCCGCCAGGGCCGGTACCGGGCCCGTCCAGGCGAGCTGGTGGGCGAGCGGCGTGAGCGGGAGGTTCATGCCGACCATGCGGGCGATCTTCGGGCCCCAGATGCCGGCGCAGCACACGACGATGTCGGCGGGGATCTCGCCCTGGTCGGTGAGGACACCGGTCACCTCGCCCTCGGCCCTGGTGACGTCGAGGACTTCGTGGCGGGCGAGGAAGCGCACGCCGCGCTCGGTGGCCCGGCGGATCTGCGCCTCGACGGCGAGGACCGCCTTGGCGAGGCCGTCGGTCGGCACGTGGAGGCCGGCGAGGACCTTGTCCGGGTCGACGAGCGGGTGCTGTTCGACGCACTCCTCGGTGCTCAGCAGCCGGGCCTCGATGCCCCAGGAGGCGAGCCAGCCGTGGCGCCGCTGCAGTTCGGCGACGCGCTCCGGGCTGGTCGCCACTTCCAGGCCGCCGACCTGGAGGAAGCAGGGCTGGCCGTCGACGTCGAGCGAGCAGAACTTCTCGACGGTGTAACGGGCCATCTCGGTCATGGTCTTGGAGGGGTTGGTCTGGAAGACCAGGCCCGGGGCGTGCGACGACGATCCCCCGGTGGCGGGCAGCGGGCCCTGGTCGACCACGGTCACTTCGGTCCAGCCTCGCGCGGAGATCTCGTCGGCGAGCGCCGCCCCCACGACGCCCGCTCCGATGATGACCACCCGGGGTCCCGCCATCGCCGCACCTCCGACGTTGAAAGCGTCCAGTTGCTGTCTGCGCAACAAGGTTCAGGTTGCGCAACTCAATGTGCCCGCCGTGCAGAGGCGTGTCAAGGGGTCCGCGACGCCGGAAAAGCGCCCGGCGGCGAGAGGGAGGAACC